>NZ_JBOFOR010000156.1:0-38028 GCF_051659545.1 Romboutsia sp.
TTCCTTTTACTTTAGCTTTTTGTAATGAGTCTAGTATTTCTTTTTTATCTATTCCTAAGTGTTTGCATACTGCTATAACTGCTAAAGCATTATAAACACTAAAAGTTCCAGGAGATGTTATATATGCTTTAAACTTCGACTTGTGTGTTTCACAATCAAAACTTATTCCTAGAGAGTTTACATTTCTTGAGTATTTAATATTTTCAGCCCTTATATCCGCTTGTTTTTCTATAGAGAAAGTTGCGATTTCACAAGTCGCTCTTTTTATAATCTCTTTAGCATATTTATCATCTATATTGATTATTCCATACTTAGCCATTGTAAATAATCTTGCCTTACATCCTAAGTAATGTTCAAAAGTTGGATGTTCTTTTGGTCCTATGTGATCCTGTGATAAATTAGAGAATATTGCTATATCAAAATCTATATCATCTACTCTATTCATCATTATTCCACCAGATGATACCTCCATACAAACACACGTTATTCCCTCATCAACCATTTTTCTAATAGTTTTGTGAAGTTCATAACTTTCTGGAGTTGTATTTACTGTTTTTTCGTATTTACCATTATAGAAAATACCATTAGTTCCTATTACGCCAGAGTTAACTCCTGCATCATTTAATACAGTGCTAATATAATTTGTTATTGTTGTTTTTCCTTTTGTACCTGTAACACCGATTATCTTTATATCCTTAGATGGATTATTAAAGAAATTTGCTGAAGCCTTAGACATAGTTATCCTTGGATTTTCTACAAATAAAAGAACAGCATCTTCTGGTAGTTTAACCTCATCTTCTACTATAAATACTCTACACCCTTTTTCATAAGCATTTTTAGCATATTTATGACCATCTACAGTTTCACCTTTTATACAAACAAATACCTGGTTTTCTTTAGAGTATTTTGAGTTATAAGTTATATCCTCTATTTCTATTTCATTTATGTTAGTATCTAGGCCTTTGTAATCAAATTCAATATCTTGCATTATATCTACTAATCTCATGCCCGTAAATTCTCCTTAGTTACTTTTATTACTTCTTTATATTTTTTCCTGAAAGCTCAATTACTTTTTGAGCTAATATATCCATAGAGTCAATGTAAAACTTATCATCTAAGTTATTGTCATTTTTTAATATTGATAATTCTGTACAACCAAGTATTACACAATCACAATTTAAAGTTTGTAAGTAAGATATTATTTTCCTAAAGTTATCCATATTAGCAGCTTTTCCACTTTTTATATCTTTGTATATAATATCCATCAATAAACTTTGATTTTCTTCATCTAACATTTCATATTCTATATTATATTCTTCACATATATTTTGATATACTCTAGCTTTAATAGTACCTCTTGTAGCTAAAATCCCTACTTTTTTGTAACCATTAGCTTTTATATATGCTGCTGTTTCTCTTGGCATATGAACTATAGGTACATTTACACTCGATTGAATTTCATTATAAAAATAGTGCGCTGTATTACAAGGTATCGCCAATATGTCTACTCCAAAGTTTTCTAGCTTTTTTGCATTTATTATTATGTCTACACAAGGATTTTCATCACTTTCTCCAATGATATATGCGGTTCTATCTGGAGTTGTAGCTTTATTCACTATCACCATGTCTATATGTTCTTGATCTTTATCTGCTTCTGTCATTCTTACAACCATTTCATAAAAATACACAGTTGCCATTGGACCTAGTCCACCTAATACACCTACCGTCTTACTCATAATATCACCTATTTACTTACAGTATTTTTTAAACTTTTTCATTTGATTTATATCATATAATGTTATATATAGTCTTCTCTTGAAGTTTCCTTTTAAATCGTACTTATAATTAAATGATGAAGTCCATTTGCCTTCGCTTATTAATTTTTTTGCTTTTGCTTTTATTTCTTCGTCTTTTACAAATTTATAAACTACGTTTAAAGGTATTACTCTCCAGAAGTGTTCATCCTTACATAACTTTAATTCCATATCTTTATTTAAAACACGATCTTCTACTACTAAATTAGCTATGTTATTATTAGAACCTGTTACATAGTAATTACTTCTACCTTGACGTAAGTTTATTTCAAATACCTTGTATGTGTTGTCTCTTTCGTCATATTTTATATCAAAGTTTGAGAACCCAGTGTAATTTATACTTTCTAAGAATTCTTTAAACTTCATCATTACTTCTTCATTGTACTCAGTTATTATAGCAGCATGATTTCCGATTCCTTTTGGAGTATGCTCTTCTAATAAAACATGTCCTAAACACATCATCTTAACTTTACCATTTCTATCACTATAAGCAGTTAGAACTCTCATTTTAGAGTCATCGCCAGGTATAAAATCTTGTATTATTAAGTTATCTTCGTATTTTCCTGCATATATTTCATCTACTATTTGTTGGAATTCTTTCTCACTATTCACTAAGTAAGCTTTCTTCATTCCTTCAAATGGATTTCTCCAGAAAGAAACACTATCTGATGGTTTTACTATTATTGGATAATTAAATTTAACATCTGATACAGGTTGTCCTTTTGAATATATATATGTTTTGGGATAATCAAGCCCATGCTTTTCACAAATTTCATAGAAGTTTTCTTTAGAAATCAAACTATCTTTTAAATCTTTATCTATATATGGAGTTATATACTTTTTAGATAAAACATCTCTATTATCTATAATAAGTTCCGCATATTCATCTGTACATCCAACTAATATTAATTGTTTACCTTTTTCTTCTATTTCATCTGCTAATTTTAATACTCTTTCAACAAAATAGTCATTATCATTTATATTTGGCTCAACTATGAATTTTATTATTTTACTATCTTTCGTTGCTCCTAGTTCATATCTTCCAACTGCTATTGAAGTTACTCCATACGCTTCATGGTATGCTCTTGCTACATTGTAGCAGTTTAAGTCTCCTCCAATTAACACAGGTTGTATATTTATTTTTTCCATTTTGGTCACCACTTTTCTTTAGTTTTCATACCTCATGTAAATTAGAGGTGTTTTAAAACACCCCATTTTTTTAATACAAGGAAATCATAATTTACATTTGCTAAGCCTTGAAGTATTTATTCTAAATATACTCCAAGGCAATAAGCTTTCTTACTATTTATTATTTATTATTTACTATTTATTTTATTTTGCCATAGATTTAATTATCCAATTTTTACCTTCGACCAGCTTTGTTATCATCATAGTACAAACTGTGTTTCCAGTTGAATTTAATACTGTAGCAGGCGCATCTATTATAGTACTTATAACTGCTATTATCGGTAATACTTCTGGTGGGAAAGCATATATACTTACAATTAGCATTTCTCCCATCAAACCACCACCTGGAATTGCTCCCATAACAGCACCTACTAAAAATGCTACTCCTAATATTCCCAGTATCGTCGAAACACTAGTTATATCTCTTCCAAATAATCCAAGAAGGAATGTTATTTTTAAAACTCCACCTATTACAGAACCATCTTTGTGTATGCTCGGACCTAAAGGTATAACAGTTTCTGCTATATCTTCTGGTACTCCCATTTTTTTAGCTGCCTCTAAGTTTACTGGTATGCAAGCTGCACTTGAACATGTTGCTAAAGCTGTTACTGTAGGTATCATAATATTTTTCCAGAATATTTTTATACCTTCTTTTCCTCCTGCAAAATAAGCATAAAGAGTAAATAATAAAGTATAGCAAATAATTGCTAATACCAAGTATAAAACAAATGCTTTAGCATATCCAGATAATATTTGTGGTCCTAACTCTCCTATAACTGCTGCAAAATAACAACCAAGTCCCACTGGTGCAACATACATTATTATTTTGATTATCTTCATCATAACACAAGAACCAGCAGCTACAAATTTAGCCATAGATTTTGCTTTTTCTCCAGCCATAGCTGTCGCTATTCCGAATAATATGGAGAACACTATTAATTGTAACATATTACTCTTTGATAATAAATCTTTAAAATCACTTACTGTGAATGTATTTACAAGATTTTGTAGAATTCCTACCTTTTCTGTGTTAGTTGTACTTTCTGCAGTTGCCATTATACTCTTAAAAGTGTCTAAGTGCAATCCTTTTGTTGGATTAAATAACATAACTCCTATTAACCCTATTATTCCAGCTATTAAAGCTGTTATAGCAAATACTATCACTACATTGGTAAGTATTTTACCAAGCCTTTTCATTTCTCCCATATTAGATATTGCTGATGTAACACTAAAAAATACTAATGGTACTAAGGTCATGAATAGCAAATTAAGGAATAAATCTCCAATCGGTTTGAATATAGTTGCATTGGGTCCCATAACTACACCAACTATACCACCTAAAATCACAGCTCCTAGTAATATAAGGGTTGATTTATAATTTTTCCAAAAAGAATTCACGTTTTTACCTCCTCATAATTTTATACATTTCCTAAATACTCACTTGATAAATATTCATTTGCTACTTCTTTATCATCAAAGTGATGTTTTATATTTCCTATGATTTGGTAATTCTCATGACCTTTTCCTGCAATTATCACTATATCATTTTCTTTAGCTAATTCTATTGCTTCTCTTATGGCTTCTTTTCTATCCATTACAACTTTATAATTATTATTGCTATCTAAACCTTTTAATATATCTTCTACAATTAATTTTGGATTTTCTGTTCTTGGATTATCAGAAGTTATTATGCATACATCTGATAGATTTTGAGCTATTGAACCCATTACAGGTCTTTTAGTTTTATCTCTATCTCCTCCACATCCAAATACAGTTATTATATTAGCTTTTGCAAACTCTTTTGCAGTCTTTAATATATTTTCAAGTGCATCTGGTGTGTGAGCATAGTCTACTATAACGCTTATTCCTTTATCATTTGGTACAGTTTCAAATCTTCCACAGACTCCCTTTGTGTTTTTTAATCCTTCTACTATTATTTCTTTAGGTATATTTAGCATATAACAAGTTGCTATTACCCCTAAAGTATTGTATACAGTAAATTTTCCTGGTACTGGCACAAATATATCTTCTTCATAAGTTGGAGTTATTAGATGATAGCTTACTCCATTTATATCCATTCTTATGTTAGTAGCTTTAAAATCTGCATTATTTTCTATTCCATAAGTATAGGCTGGAGTTTTTAAATTTTTTATATTCTCATATATTTTTAATCCTCTATCATCATCTATATTTATTATGTTTGCTAAACTTGTCTTGTAAAATAATTTTTCTTTAGCTTTTCTATAGTCTTCTAAGTCTTTGTGAAAATCTAGATGGTCTGGTGTTAGATTTGTAAACAATCCTATTTTAAATTCAACATCGTCTACTCTATTTAATACTAAGGAATGAGAAGATACCTCCATGGCACAGTATTTACATCCATTACTTACCATGTCATTGAAATGTTTTTGTAAATCAACACTTTCTGGAGTTGTAGAATTAGATTCAATGTCTTTGTCTCCATCATTAATTTTTATTGTTCCTATTAATCCTACTTTTTCATTAGTTAGTTTAAGTATTTCGCTTAAAAATGTAGTTATACTAGTTTTTCCATTAGTTCCTGTTACTCCTACAATATCCATTTTATTAGATGGCTTATTATAAAAATTATGTGCAATTTTTGCCATAGTTTCTCTAGTATTGTTTACTCTTACAAAAGTGCATCCTTCTATTTCTATATCATCTTCCACTAAAAAAGTAGTTGCTCCTTTTTCAATAGCTTTTTCTATAAAGTTGTGACCATCTACAGTAAATCCTCTTACACAAATAAATAAGGTTCCTTTTGTAACTTCCCTTGAATCATATTGGATACTTTCAATATTTATGTCTGAATTCCCCTTGATGTTGATTACATTAACATCCTGTAAAACATCTTTTAATTTCAAATCAATACCCCCTAAAGTACTTTACTAGATTTTACCCATTTTAGCTTTAACCCTCTTAATTTAATTATATGTAGGTTTAATTGCTATATCCATTGTTAAAAGTGCTTGAAACATTGCAAAAACTGCCCTATAATTTTCTTATTAGTTCTAATATTTAGGGGTGGCTTATGAACAAATCTACGAATAAAATGGGGTACTTAAATGATAATTTTAGAGTTTTTCACCTTAGGGATAAAAGTAGCATAAATTTCGATTTTCATCATCATGATTTTAATAAAATAGTTATTCTAATTGAGGGAAATGTTAACTATTTTGTCGAGGCAAAATGTTATAATTTAAAACCTTGGGATATTCTTTTTGTAAATATGAATGAAATACATAAACCAGTTATTGATTCAACAGTATTTTATGAGCGTATAGTGATATGGATTAATCCTAAGTTCATTGAAAGGTATAATTCTATAGATACCAATTTGTCACTCTGCTTTAATCTTGTCAATCAGCATAACTACAATTTACTTCGTCTAAATATTACAGGTATTGAGCCTCTCAAATATTTAATTCAACAAATACAAAATTGTGAAAATAGCACAGAGTTTGGTAATGATATTTTAAAAAACTCTTTATTTCTTCAACTTATTGTATCTATAAATAGATTATTTCTTCAAAGTACTCAAAGCAGTTCTTTGGAAGATGTTGTTTATGATAAAACAATTGAACGGTTGTTAAATTATATAAATGACAATCTAGAAAAAGATCTTTCTATTGATAATCTTGCAAGTGAATTTTTTACTAGCAAATATTATCTTATGAGAAAGTTTAAATCTTATACAGGTAGCTCTATTCATAGCTATATAACTCAAAAAAGACTTATTTTAGCTAAGTCTCTTATTCTTGAAGGGTACAATATGTATGATGCTTGTGCTGCTTGTGGGTTTAATGATTATTCTAGCTTTGTTAGAGCTTTTAAAAAAGTTTATGGAGTGTCACCTAGAAATTATCTTAATAGTTCTTATCAATTTGAAAGTAGTGGCTCTAGTGATATTTAGTATTTTATATACTATATGGCCCGCAAAGGTAGGATTGATGTAAGCTTTCCCTTGCGGGCTAGATATAAAATACATCTCTACATTAAAACCTGCAATACAGTAGATACAACTGTCATCACGAGTCCTATCAAAGCTTCATAAGGTATTAACTTAAACCTTTCCTTTATAGCCATATGAGTACATCCAGCACTAGAGTGGAATAAAGAACCATGTGGCAACTGCTCAAACATAGATGCTCCTGCATTTATCATAGCAGCTCCTGCTACTGCTCCTAATCCTGCATCAACTATAACACTAGCAAAAGTTGATGAAGCTATAGTTGCTCCTGCTGTTGATGAGGCTGTTGCTAAAGACATCAACATCCCTGATACAGGTGCCAATACAAAGTTAGGCATATTTAAAAATTCTAATATATTAATCGTACTATCTTGCAGTCCTGACATTTGTATTATTCCTGCAATCGTTCCTGTTCCAAGTAACAGTATACAAACACCTTGCATTTTATGTAACCCAAAAGAAATATATTCATTAGTATGTTTTATATTACCTGTAGCTAATAATCCTGCTATTCCTCCTAAAGGAAGTGCTATAAGAGGGTCTACCTCAATTGGTGATAAATTACCTAAAAATAAAAGTCCTATCGCTACTATAGGTCCTACTAATGAAGCTCCTAAACTTGGTAAATTTTCTTTTTGTTCTACCAATTCATCATTATCTATTTTACTTCCTTTGTTTATTAAAGTTTTAGCTATTATTGTAGTAATTATTAACCCTATTATAGCAGGCACTATATTTGCCATCATAACATTAGATAGTTCAACTTTAAAATTATCCGCTACTGCTAAGGTATTTGGGTTTGGAGAAATTATATTCCCTGCCTTTCCCCCTCCTGCCATAGCTAATAAAACTGTCAGCTTTGAATAATTTAATTTTCTACCTATATATAATCCAATAGGGGCCACAGTAATGATTGCTACGTCTAGGTTTACCCCTACACCAGCTAATATCATAGTAGACAAGGCTATTGCTAATATTGCTCTTTTTTCCCCTAATACTTTTATTATTTCTTCTGAAATTCTATCTACCGCTCCTGTTTTTATTAAGCTACCAGCTAAAACTCCTGATGCTAAAACCCTAAGTATAGAGGGTGATATATTCATAGTTCCCTCTATCATAAGTCCTACCGTTTGTGAAATGTTAGCTCCTCCAACAATTCCACCTATAAATGCACCTAACATTAAGCTATATACTGGTTGAAACTTTTTCATAATTAATAGTATTCCTACAAACAACCCAACTAACGCTCCAAATGTTGTTACTTGCATTACATCACCTCTCATTTTGTTAAGTATTATTTAATTTATTTAATAGTATTTAATTTAAGTGTATCTTCTTCTTATATTTTTGTCAATTATTCATTAACTTATTAAATCCTATTTAACACACTAAGTATTATTCCATATATTTTGTGCTATAATAAAAAATATAGATTATTTATAAGGAAGTGTAATATGAAGGATATAGATATTGGAAAAAAAATATTAGAAATTAGAAAAAAACAAGAATTAAGCATTAGAGACTTAGCAAAATTAGCAGATGTTACTCCATCTTTACTTAGCCAAATTGAAAGAGGACTTGCTAATCCTTCTGTAAATTCTCTAAAGTCTATTTCCTCTGCACTAAATGTACCTTTATTTACTTTTTTCGTTTCTGAAGTTGATAAAAAGGATTTAATTATTAGAAGTAATAATAGAAAAAAAGTAATTTTACCAGGAAGTGATAATGTTCTATATGAAATTTTAGATCCTGAGGATAGTTCAGATTTAGAATTTGCCATTATGAACTTATCACCTAATACTTCTTCTTGCGTCGGTACTATTGTTCATAAAGGTTATGAGATAGCTTATATTTTAGAAGGAGAAGTTAAACTTTTCTTAGATGAAGAGGAGTTTCTTTTATATAAAGGTGATAGTGTTAAAATACCTGCAGGTACAAAACATAGATGGGAAAATAACTGTGATTCTGAAAGTAAAGTTATTTTTGCTGTTATACTGTAAAAATTCTAAACAATAAAAAAATCCATAGTAAAATTAAAAGCTGTTATGCCTAATACTTTACTATGGATTAACATTAATTATATCTACATTTAATAAACTCTTATGATATTTTTTTACTATAAAAGTTTAAATAATAACTTTTCAAAAATTCGTACTCACATTCACTCATCTTTATACTTTGCTGATATATCATTTTTTCAATGTTATTATTATTAATTTTATTCTCATTTTTAATCAAATTGTTTTCTATTTGATTTCTTTTTATAGAATTGCTAATAATAATTGAAATATTCCCTTTCCCATTTTTTAACTGCTCTAACTCTTCTAAAATAAGCTTCGTACATTTCTTATATTTACTTTTAAGCTCCCTTATAGAGTCTTCAATATTGTACGGTAATAAAAATTTATTAAATAAAAGAGCTACGCATATTCCTGTAAAAACTAAAAAGAATCTGCTAAATGATAATATTCCTATATTTTCAACTAATGATATTGAAGCTAAAGAAATTATTGTTAGCGTTATTACTTTCTTACTATACTCGACAAAATAAAAATATCCTGTAAATGCTAATAGTAATATAATTGTTTTTGAGATATGGTCCTTCAAAATATAAAATGTAATAAAATATAATATTACTCCCACTGTTACTCCTAAAAATCTTTCTTTTGCTTTTGTGATACTATCTTCACTATATGGCTGAAGCACCACATAAATGCTTAATATAATCCAATTTTCATGTTTTAAATTTAAAAAGCTTATAAATAAAATTGCTAAGGATATAGCAACTGATAGTCTTAGAGAATACCTGAATCGTAAAGACTTAAAACTAAAATTCTCTCTCATGCTTTCAAGTATATTAAACGATAGCGGAATATTTATAGTAGTATATACTTCTTCTAAAATACTATCTTGATACTCTTTGGAATTATTTAATCCTTCAATAAATATTTTTAAAGCATATATAGTTTCATCTATTATTTTGCTATGTTTCCTTTTATCGCTATATCCATTTATAAATTCTATAAGATCTTTCTCTATATAATCAATATTTTCTAAACCTTTATTAAATTTTTCAATATTACCAAGTTGGGATTTAAGTTTTTTAAGGAAATTATTCCTTCTTTCTTTATCTCCATTATAATTAGCACTACAACTTATTATCATGTTCAACCTTGAGAGACATATAGCAATATTAAATTTATTTAATTCATATTTATTATTTTTAAACTTTCTATGGCTTCTTTCTCTTATTAAAATTATTAAATTTCTTATTTTTCCATGTATTTTAATAGATACATTTTCATCATAATTTTCATTAATAACTTGTTCTATTTCCAATTGCATTTCTTTTATTATATTTTCAATCATCATATCAGATTTTTCTTTAAACTTGTTTTTGTTAAAAATAAGTTGTAATACCATTATTATACATACTCCTGAGAAAATTGCTAAAAGTCTTATAGGCAGTTCATTTATACTTATAGGAATTGTATACATAAATATGTAACTCATTAAAAATGTATAGGAAGTAGGTGGTCTAAAGTTATTCATATACGTATAAGTAATTAAAAATATAGTTGATAAATTTAAAATTACCCCTGTATAAACATTTATACGTGCTATATATGAAATTATACCTAATGAAATATTAATGCCTAGAAAAGACAAAAATCTAAACCAAAACCTGCCTGTAAAATCTCTTTTCAAAAATACGATTCCACCTAATGCAAGTATAACTCCCACTAACGCATTTTTTGAGCCAAATAACTTTGAAAATACGATTTGTGTTAATACTATAAATAAAGAATAAAGAAAAGCTTTTGTTAATTTTTTTATGTTCATATAATCACCCAATTCTATTTTAGTTGTCCTACTATCATTATACATCTATATGTTTTTTTTATAAAATATATTTTATTTTTCCTATATTTCCTATTTTATATGTAAAAAAGAGTATTTCTTAATGATTACAAATCATTTTGAAATACTCTTTTATTAACTAATTATTTAGTTATAGCTATTCTATTAGCTTCCTTAGCTTTTACAGCTCCTGTTTTTACAACTACTGCTTGATTTTCTACTAAGTTTGTAAATATTACTGGACTAATACTTGATACTGCATTTTCTTCAATATAATCTATGTCCATTTTAACTAACTTATCTCCAGCTTTAACTTTTTGTCCAACTTCTACAAATAATTTAAAGCCTTTACCTTCTAATTTAACTGTATCTATTCCTAAGTGTATAAGAACTTCTTTTCCACCTTCTGATTCTATTATTATTGCATGCTTAGTTGGGAATATAACTCCTACTGTACCATTTACAGGAGAGTATATTTCTCCATCAGAAGATTTTATTGCAAATCCATCTCCCATTAGTTTAGTTGAGAATACTTCATCTGGAACCTGAGATAATTCTAGTATTTCACCATTTGTTAATGATAATATTTCTTCATCAACTGATGTTATAGCTACTTCTTTAGTTGCTGTTTTAGGTTTTGGTTCTTCTGCTTTTTTAACAACTTTAGCTCTACCTGATACTATTTCACTTATTTCAGATTTTAATGTATCTGACTTTGTTCCAAAGATTGCTTGCACGTTATTTCCAACTACCATTACTCCTGCTGCTCCAAGCGATTTTAATCTACCTTGGTCAACCTTATTTATATCATTAACTGCTACTCTTAATCTTGTTATACAAGCATCTAAGTGAGCTATATTTTCTTTATTTCCTAATGCTTCTAATATGTTAAATGCCAATTCACTATTGGTTAGTGTAGCACTTCCTTCTGATTCAACATCATCTTCTCTACCTGGAGTTTTTAAGTTGAACTTAATTATAAGGAATTTAAATCCAAAGTAGTAAACTACTGCAAATACTGCACCCACAACTAATACTAAATACCAAGGCGTTCTATTTGGTATTACTCCAAATAACATAAAGTCTATAAGACCACCTGAGAATGTCATACCTATTTTTACACCTAATATATGCATTACCATAAATGATAAACCTGCAAACACACAGTGTACTGCAAATAATACTGGAGCAACAAATAAGAATGCAAATTCTATTGGCTCAGTTATTCCTGTTAAGAATGAAGTAAGTGCTGCTGAAGCCATTATACCAGCAACAAACTTTTTCTTTTCAGGCTTAGCAGTGTGAACCATAGCAAGTGCTGCTGCTGGAAGTCCAAACATCATGAACGGGAATTTACCAGTCATAAAAGTTCCTGCTGTAAATGCTACACCGTCTTTAAGCTGTGCAAAGAATATACTTTGGTCACCCATTACTAATTGACCAGCTGTGTTTGTGTATTCACCAAATTGATACCAGAATGGGTTATAGAACACGTGATGTAATCCAAATGGTATTAATGCTCTTTCTATTATCCCAAATATAAGTGCTGCTAAAGTTCTATTAGCTTCTATTACTGTTTGTGAGAATCCTAATAAGCCATTTTGTATTGGAGGCCATATAAATGATAAACCTATACCTATTAATATAGCACTAGCTGCTGTTACTATTGGAACAAATCTTTTACCAGCAAAGAATCCTAAGTATTGAGGTAACTCAATCTTATAGAACTTCTTGTAAAGACCTGCTGCTACTATACCTATTATAATACCACCAAATACTCCAGTTTGAAGTGTTGGAATACCAAGAATTGAAGCATACATTGGGTTACCCTTTATTCCAGGCACCATTCCTGCTAGTTCTGGAGTTACTCCAGCCATAATCCCCATAGACTTATTCATTACTAAGAATCCAACTATTGCAGCAAGACCTGCAACACCTTCTCCTTCAGTTAAACCTACTGCTACCCCTACTGCAAATAGCAGTGGTAAATTATCAAATATTACTCCCCCCGAATTTTCCATTATACTAACGATTAATTGAACTGTTTCGTTAGCTAAGAAAGGCATTCTTGCTATTAATTCTGGGTTAGCAAGTGCATTACTAACTCCAAGTAGTATACCTGCTGCTGGTAATAATGCAACTGGTAACATTAATGCTTTTCCAACTTTTTGTAAAACACCAAATAGTTTTTTCATCAATCTTCTCCTTTTATATATGTATTTTTGTTTATATTAGGAATGTATAATTCCATTATTTATTATCTGATTTTTGCAATTGAAAAATTCTAATTTACTGTCTAGCTAACTTATAAATAGCTTTTTACAAAATTTTTACAAAAAAAGACTCAAGGATATAAAATGTGTTATTTTAAATTTATGATATCTAAATTTGACTATATAAAAATATATAGTTTTACCCATTTAGTACCATAAATTTAATGGTTTACACTTTATAAACTTAAGTCTTGCCTGCTCAATCAGTAACAATCTTAATTGTTTAAAATTTTATTTAATTTTTAATTGTTGATGTTACCCTACTTATATGTAAAGTTAAGTAAAGTATTTCATCATCAGTTATTTTATAATCATAGTGTTCTTCTATAAATGTTTTTATTTTAATAGCACAGTTGTAAGCTTTTTCATATTGTATTTTTATTAAATGTATTAGTTCATTATCTTTATTTTCTACTTGCTCTTTTTCTATTAATCTTTTCGCAAAGAATTTAAGATGAGTAACTAATCTGTCATAATTAAATTCATCTTCCTCAAATTCTATTGAGTAGTAGTATCTTATTATGTTTAATATTTCTTTTACTATTTTTGTCATTAAAAAAGATTCATGAGTAGTTTCTTTATAATTTGCATTTACTATATGCATAGCTAAAAACCCCGCTTCATCTATAGGAAAGTTAGCATCAAATTCTTTGTTAAGATATTCTACTGCCCATTTTCCTACTTCAAATTCTTTTTTATGTATTCTCTTTATTTCGTATAATAAATCATTTTTTATATCTATATTTTCTCTATTTCTCTTAAGTGCAAAACTTATATGGTCTGTCAAGGAAGCATATATGTATTCATCTAATTCTACACCAAGTAGTTGTTCTCCATAAGAGATTATATCATTACTTGCTTTGAAGATTTTTTCATCTACTTCACTTGCTAATTTTCTAATTTTATTTGTGAAGTTTTCATCCTCTGTTATAAACTTCTTTTCTACCCTATCCCTATCTACATTTTGCCCTGGTTTTTTTTGGAATCCAATTCCTTTGCCAGTGAGTACTAGTTCTTTCTTGCTTTCTATATCTATAACCAATACTACATTGTTGTTATAAATTTTCTGAATAACCACAGCTTTTTACTCACCTCCCCAAAAAACATTTTTTAAGTAAAAAATACCTACATTAGGACACAACGAATAAGCTACGTCTTAACCTAGGTATTGCCTGCTTTATCAGTAACAATCCATCTTGTTATTTTAGTTAGAATTTATTTTTTTTTAAGTTTTTTATAAATAAATTTTATTATATTTGTCAGTTTCTGTCAAGTATTTTTGAAAATCATTTTCCCCGTTTCAAATAACAGTAGAGGTGCGTTTTTTTAATCTGGCATTTCTTTTATTAGACCTTTTTTATAAGCTCTAAGTAATAACTTTAAGTCTTCTATTTCTTCAGCCATTTTTTCACCTTTGTCTGTATCTCTAACTCTTTTTCTATTCACCTTATGTTCTACTACAACTGTAGTTGAAAGTATATCTTTTTCATTTGATATGGCATCTTCTGTAGAAGTAAATGGCTCATGGGATACAAGTTGTAAGCTATAAGAATTATATATAAGAGTATACCCTGCTATTCCTGTTTTATTTTGATAAGCTCTAGAAAATCCTCCATCAATTACTAGTATCTTACCATTTGCCTTTATAGGACTTTCTCCATTTTTGCTTTCTACAGGTACATGACCATTTATAATATGAGATTCTTCAATATCTAATCCAAACTCTTTGAACATAGCATTACATATTTTTTCTTCATCTCTTACTTTAAAATATAGATTTTTATGCTCTTTTTGAGTTTCTTTTTCTTCTATAAAGTATCTTTCAAAAGTTGTCATCTTGTCTTTTCCAAATAAAGATGAGCATTTTCCTGTCCATAAATACCACATAATGTCCATTCCATACTGCTTTTGCTCAATATTATCTTCAAAGAAGTATCCTTCTCTCGCTAAACACTCCATCTTGTCCATAAGACTTCTACCTTTGTATTCTTTTCCTTGAATTTTCATTGACATAAAACTTCCATCTTCATTTAAAGGAATACATCCGTGTATTAATAGATTCGAATTCGCTATTAAATAAATACTTCCTTTAGAAAATAAGAAGGAAGCGTGTTTTTGTAGTTTTTCACTATTTTTAAAAGATGAAACCAATTTTTCAACTACAATTTCTTCTTCTTTAGTCAATTGGTATGGATTTTCTTTATTTATTGTAGGTAAATAATTATCTTTTAGTTTGTAAGTCTTGTCTTTTAAAGTTATAGTTCCCTCATCATAGTTTATGTTGTCAAATAGCAATCTATGATTCATCTCAAATTCAGGCCTTCTATTTATGACTTCTCCTTCTAGCTTAAATTGAATTATACTTATTGCCTTGTGCATTTTTGCTATTAGAGATTTTTCTGTAGTTGAAACTTCTTGTCCATCTGTTTTCGGTATAAAAGCCTTACAAGAATCGTCTTTGTATACTTCCATTGCAAAGGTAGCTAAAGGAAGTAGGTTTATTCCATATATCTCTTCTACAATATCTAAGTTTGAGTATCTTGCTGATATTCTAAGGGCATTAGCTATACAAGTTTTCTCTCCTGTAGCCGCACCCATCCACAGAATATCATGGTTCCCCCATTGTATATCTACTGAGTGATAGTCCATAAGGGTATCAATAACTATATCAGGTCTTGGTCCTCTATCGTAAATATCTCCTATTATATGTAATCTATCTACTACTAGTTTTTGAATTACTTTTGATATTGCTATTACAAAGTCTTTGGCTCTATCTATTTCTATTATGGTTTCAACTATGCTTTTGTAGTACTCTTGTTTATGTTGGCTATCCATATTTTCGTGTAGTAATTCTTCTATTATATATCTAAAATTTTCTGGTAAAAGTTTTCTTACCTTTGAGCGAGTATATTTGCTTGATGCATACCTACATAGTTCTATTAGTCTATACATATTTATTCTGTAGAAATCATCCATTGATTCTTCTTCTTTTATTATTAGTTCTAGTTTTTGTTCTGGATAGTATACTAAAGTTGCTAAGGCCTTTTTGTCGCTTTCTCTCATAGTATTAGAAAACAATTCTTCTATTTTTCTTTTTACTACACCTGATCCGTTCTTTAGTACATGGACAAAGGGCTCATATTCTCCATGTATATCACTTATGAAATGTTCTGTTCCTTTTGGTAAATTAAGTATTGCTTCTAAATTTATTATTTCAGTACTTGCCTTTGATATGCTTGGATACTGTTTGGCTAATAATTTCAAGTACTTTAATTCTTCCTCTAACTTCTTCATTTCACCCCTCCAAACTTTCAATATATTTAAATTATACCATAATTAGTTAATATCATATCACCTTGACTTTTTTAACTATATGTCTATCCATATTTTTATCGTATTAATTCCTACATTATCCTATTTTCACCAATGTAAAAAGGGGTGAACCCTTAAGTTCACCCCTCTATTATACTATTTTAGGATTAGAATTGCTCAGCTAATCTCTTATAGTTGTGATATCTTTCATTAGCATTATCTTCAGCCATACCAAATAATTCATCAGCTATGTCTGGGAATTGCTTAGCTATTGCAGAGTATCTTACTTGTTTCAGTAAGAATTCTCTGAAGCTTTCTGTTGGTTCCTTAGAATCTAAAGTGAATGGGTTTTTACCTTCAGCTTTTACAGTTGGGTTGTATCTGTATAAATGCCAGTATCCAGCTTTAACAGCTTGCTCTATGTTAGCTTGAGCTCTTCCCATACCTTCTTTTAAACCATGAGATATACATGGAGAGTAAGCTATTATTAATGATGGTCCATCGTAGCTTTCAGCTTCTAATACAGCCTTCATTAATTGGTTCTTATCTGCACCCATACCTACTTGAGCAACATATACGTTTCCGTAGCTTATTGCCATCATACCTAAGTCTTTCTTCTTAGATCTCTTACCAGCTGCAGCGAACTTAGCCATTGCAGATACTGGTGTTGATTTAGAAGCTTGACCTCCTGTATTTGAGTAGATTTCTGTATCAAATACAAGTACATTTACATTTTCTCCACTTGCAAGAACGTGATCTAATCCACCGTATCCGATGTCATAAGCCCATCCATCTCCTCCAAGTATCCATTGAGATCTCTTAACTAGGTAATCTTTTCTAGCTATTATTTCATCAACTAATTTCTTGATTTGTGCATCTGGTATCATGTGAGCATTAGCTAATATTTCTTCTACTTTCGCAGAAGCAATTTTAGATGCTTCACCATCTTCCTTAGCCTCTAACCATGCAGTGAATGCTTCTCTAGATGCATCACATATATCCATAGCTAATAGAGTTTCCATATTCTCAGCTAATTTATCTCTCATTTGGTTAACAGCTAACATCATTCCATATCCATACTCTGCATTATCCTCGAATAATGAGTTTGCCCAAGATGGACCTTTTCCTTCATGGTTTATTGTGTATGGAGTAGCTGGAGCTGATCCTCCCCATATTGAAGAACATCCTGTAGCATTTGATATCATCATTCTGTCTCCAAATAATTGAGTTACTAACTTGATGTATGGAGTTTCTCCACATCCAGCACAAGCACCTGAGAATTCCATTAATGGTTGTCTGAACTGACTTCCTTTAACAGTGTTTACAGCCATTATGTCTTTCTTAGGAGCTACTTTAGTAGTATCAACTGCATATGCCCAGTTTTCTATTTCTACTTCTTGAGTTCCTATTGGTTCCATAACTAATGCTTTGTTCTTAGCTGGACATACATCAGCACAGTTTCCACATCCTGTACAGTCCATTGGACTTACTTGTATTCTATATTGTAAATCTTCAAATCCTTTACCTATAGCCTTCTTAGTTTTGAAGTTTTCAGGAGCATTTTGTACTTCTTCTTCACTTACTAATACTGGTCTTATACATGCATGAGGACATACATATGAACATTGATTACATTGTATACAGTTTTCAACTTTCCACTCTGGAACGTTTACTGCTATACCACGTTTTTCATATGCAGATGTTCCTGCAGGGAATGTACCATCTTCTATTCCATTGAATGCACTTACTGGAAGAGAATCTCCTTCTTGTGCGTTCATTGGTCTTAATATATTTTTGATGAAATCTGGTTCATCAGAATCTACAGCTGCTTCTAAAGCTTCTGCACTAGACCATTCAGCTGGAACAGTAACTTTTACTGAAGCATTTCTTCCTGCTTCAACTGCTTCGTAGTTCATGTTAACTATCTTTTCACCTTTATTACCATAAGCTTTAACTATAGAATCTTTTAAGTATCCTACAGCATCTTCTTCTGATATTATTTCAGCTAATTTGAAGAATGCAGATTGCATTATCATGTTTATTCTATTTCCAAGTCCTATTTCCTCTGCTATCTTAGTAGCATTTACAGTGTAGAACTTGATTTCATTTTCAGCTATATATTTTTTCATCTTAGCTGGTAAGTGTGCTTCTAATTCAGCTTCATTCCATATTGTATTTAATACAAATGTTCCGCCTTTTTTAAGACCTTTTAATAAATCATATTGGTGTACATATGATTGGTTGTGACAAGCTATATAATCCGCTTCATCTATTAAGTATGTAGCTCTTATTGGCTTATCTCCAAATCTTAAGTGAGATATTGTTATACCACCAGATTTTTTAGAATCATATGCAAAGTAAGCTTGAGCATATTTTTCTGTATGGTCTCCTATTATTTTTATAGCTTGTTTGTTAGCTCCAACAGTACCGTCAGATCCTAATCCCCAGAACTTACATCTTACAGTTCCTTTGTCAGCTATTTTTAGAGGAGCAGCAGGAGTTAATGATGTATTAGTAACGTCATCTACTATACCTAATGTAAATCCATTTCTTGGAGCTTCACTACTTAAGTTTTCAAATACAGTCATTATATCTGAAGGAGTAACATCCTTAG
This sequence comes from Romboutsia sp., assembly GCF_051659545.1. GTDB lineage: Bacteria > Bacillota > Clostridia > Peptostreptococcales > Peptostreptococcaceae > JBOFOR01. The sequence continues at coordinate 19,054 of NZ_JBOFOR010000156.1, forward strand.
AACCTAATCCGTATCTTCCACCTATTATCATTGGAGCACTTTCTTCTTCAAAATATGCACTACGAACATCTAAGTATAACGGTTCACCAATAGAACCTGGCTCCTTAGTTCTATCAAGTACACATATTCTCTTTGCTGAAGCTGGTATTGCTTCTAATAAATGCTTTGTTGAGAATGGTCTGTATAAGTGAACTTTTACTAAACCAAAACTTCCACCATTAGCATTTACATGATCTATAGTTTCTTCTATTACTTCTGTAACAGATCCCATAGCTATAACTATGTTTTTAGCATTTTCTGCTCCATAGTAATCAAATAAGCTATGACGTCTTCCAGTTAATTCACTCATTTGAGCCATGTACTTCTCAACTATTCCTACTATATCATTGTAGTATTTGTTAGAAGCTTCTCTAGTTTGGAAATATATATCTGGATTTTGAGCTGTACCACGAGTAACCGGGTGATTTGGAGATAAAGCATTATCTCTAAACGCTTGAACAGCTTCCATATTTAATAATTTTGCATAATCTTCATTTTCTAATAATTCAACTTTTTGTATTTCATGAGATGTTCTAAATCCATCAAAGAAATGTATAAAAGGTAATTTACCTTCGATTGCTGCTAAGTGAGCAACTGGTGCTATATCAGCAACTTCTTGAACTGAACCAGAAGCTAATAATACACATCCTGTTTGACGAGCACTCATAACATCTTGATGATCTCCGAATATTGATAATGCTTGAGATGCAAGAGCACGAGCACTTACGTGGAATACTCCTGGAAGTAATTCTCCTGCAACCTTATACATGTTTGGTATCATTAATAATAAACCTTGTGATGCTGTAAATGTTGAAGTTAATGCTCCACCTTGTAATGAACCATGGAATGCTCCAGCAGCTCCTGCTTCTGATTGCATTTCTACAACTTTAACTTTTTGCCCAAAGATATTTTTTCTTCCTTGAGCTGCCCATTCATCAACTGCCTCAGCCATGTTAGATGATGGTGTTATTGGATATATAGCTGCTACGTCTGTAAATGAATACGCAACGTGAGCTGCAGCTGTATTTCCATCAACTGTTTTCATAATTTTAGCCATAAGTGTATCCTCCTCATAAATTACTTCTATGTACTTTTATTGTTAAATGATTAGTGGTTCCGTACTTTAGATACAATGTACACAAAAATACAAAGACCCCCTTAACCTTATCATAACTCTATAATAAGATTCTTTACTTGCAATATAAACTCCTTCTTTTTTTTCTATTTTTTGACATAAATCACTTAATTAAGTCATATAAGAAAACTAGTTTATATTGTTAATGCTTTATTATATATTCATTTATATACCCACAATTTTATAAGTTAAATCATTAAAGTTAATTTTTATTAATAACCACCTGTAGCTGCATCATCCCCACTTACTATGGCTATAGATGCACTTGCTCCTATTCTAGTCGCTCCCGCATCTATTACTGCTACTGCATCTTTGTCATTTCTAACTCCACCAGAAGCTTTAACTCCTATACTTTCTCCAACAGTTTCTCTCATAAGTTTTATATCACTCGGAGTAGATCCACCTGTCCCAAATCCCGTAGAAGTTTTAACATAGTCAGTGCCCGCTTTAACAGCTAGTTCACATGCTATTTTCTTTTCTTCGTCAGTTAAGTAACAAGTTTCGATAATAACTTTTACTAAAGCTTTTTTATCTGCTGCATCAACTACTGCTTTTATATCTCTTTCTACTAAATCGTAGTTTTTGTCTTTTAGTGCTCCTATGTTTATTACCATATCTACTTCGTCTGCACCTTTAGATATTGCATCTCTAGTCTCAAAAGCTTTCACTTCTGGAGTATTCGCTCCTAGAGGGAATCCTATAACTGTACAAACTTTTACATTACTGCCTTCTAATTCCTGTTTAACCAGTTCTACGTGAGTTGGGTTTATACATACTGAAAAGAATTCATATTCTTTTGCTTCGTTACATATTTTAATAACTTCTTCTCTCGTAGCTATTGCTTTTAGTACTGTATGGTCTATCATATTAGCTATTTTATTTTTCATTTTAATTTTCTCCTTTTTCTACATTAGTTTGTATATTATTTCATATAAATGTTAACATATTATGAAAACTATATAAACTTATTTTTTCCTGTAGAATGGTTAAAATTCATACTTTTATAATTTTATTACTTTGTCATTGTGGGTAGCTATTATTTATTTTTTCTTACATATTAATGATATATCTAAAGGTTTTCTTAAGCAAGTAGGCACTTTATTTATATGTAGGCACTTTTTTTATAGTTAGTATACTCTAGGATACTGTACTATTTTCATATATAAGATACTTTCATTGTTTATATTTATGATATAATAGTAAAAAAAGCTGAACTAATTATATATATATATATTTAAGTAAATTTTTATAAGTATTAATATATATTAATTATGCTTAGCCACAGGAATCTGAACGTGAGGTGTCTATATGGATAAACTAATTACTTCTCATCATAAATGTCATATGAGTCATAGTTGTTCAAAATATGAAACATGTCCAATGACTTTATTTCATAAATTAGTTTCTGGTAAATGGAAAATCTTAATACTATGGTATTTAAGCAGTGGCAGTCTTAGGTTTAGTGAAATTAAAAGAAAACTACCTGATGTAACTCAAAAAATGCTTACCAATCAACTTAGAAGTTTAGAAGAAGACGCACTAGTTAGTAGAGAAATTTTCCCTGTTATTCCACCTAAGGTAGAATATAGTTTAACTGAAATGGGGGGGAAAATGATTCCATTATTAGAGCAAATGTATAATTATGGAGTAGAATATAGCGAATCCACTAGTAAAGCTAGTGCTGAATAATAGGTAATGAAAAAAGATTGCTTAAAATTATTTTAAGCAATCTTTTTTCATTTAAGTATATAGCATACTATACTAATGTTTTAAAAGCGTATCCATTATCTTTATAATATTGTATTATTTGAGGTAAAGCTTTAGCTGTTTCTTCTTTTCCATAAGTGTCGTGCATTAATAAAACTACCATTTCTTTATCTTTCGAAGTTTTTATAGCATACTGAACTAATTCACTTGCCGTTTTCTTTTTGCCTTCTGCATCTGCAATTAAGGCATTCCAGTCAATAGATGCCATATTATTTTCACTCATATAATTATCTAGCACGTCCATTCCCTTCCATGACATATGACCGCCCGGACATCTTAATACTCTTGTAGAAAAATATGGCCCTAAAATTTCTTTTAATAATTCATCCATTTTTTTTGAATCACTTGTGAAGTTTTCAATATTTAAAGTTCTGTTTGGATATAAATATTTATAATCATGAGAGTAGGAATGATTTGCTATTGCATTTCCTTCATCAAAAGCTCTTTTGACAAGTTCTTTTGACTTTTCTCCTCCATTTTTTATATTTTCACCCATTACAAAGAATGTTGCTTTTACGTCATTCTCTTTTAATACATCTAATATTTTAGGCGTTACTCTAGTAGATGAACCATCATCAAAAGTTAAGAACACTACTTTTTCACCATTATTTGAGTAATCATACTTTTTAAGTTTTTCTGCTACTTTAGAAGCATCATAAGAATATTGTTTTGCTTCATGGTTAACTCCTACCATTTTTTTCTTAGCTTCTTCTTCTTCTTTACGTTTTTTTTCTTGTGCTAATCTCTGTGCTTCAGCTTTTTGTTGTAATACTATTTTCTCTTCTCTTTTATCTTCTATATAAGAAGTTGTTGCATTAACAATTTTTATACCTCCAACAGCTATGCACAACATAAATACTACTACTAGAGAAAATTTCTTTTTATTAATTCTTTTTTTATTGGTTCTTTTGGTCATAATGTCAGCCCCCATCATACTATAATTTTTTGTCGTTTTAAAATACATTATTTGTAATTTTAAATTGCATTATAATATATAGACGATATTGTAATCAAAAAAGTTTCAATAAAATCTAACTTTTTTATTTTGAAACAGTTAGATTTTTATATTAATTTAGATAAACCATATTTAAGCACAAAAAAGTTGCTTCTAAAATGATTTTAAAATCACTTTGAAGCAACTATTATATCTATAATAATTATTCAGCTATTAATTCTACTTCTTCACCATTTCTTACACCTGCAGCGTTTCCTTCTTCAACGTCAACGTGCATTTCTAATGCGAAGTTTTGGTGAGCTCTTACTAATACATTTTCAAATACTACAGCTCTTGGTCCAAAAGTTTTTACTTTTACTATTTGCTTGTCAGCAACACCAAATTTAGCTGCATCATCTAAACTCATATGTATATGTCTAGATGCTACTATAACACCTTCTGCTAATTCTACTTCTCCAGCTGGTCCTACTATTTTAATTCCTGGAGTTCCAGCTATATCTCCTGATTCTTTTATTGGAGCTTTTACACCTAAAGCAAATCCATCTGCTAAAGATATTTCAACTTGTGTATTAGGTCTAGCTGGTCCTAAAACTCTAACACCCTTTATAGTTCCTTTTGGTCCTACTAAATCAACTTTTTCATCACAAGCAAATTGTCCCGGTTGAGATAATGGCTTGAAGTGAGTTAACTCATGTCCTGCTCCAAATAATACCTCTATGTCAGCTTGACTTAAATGAATGTGTCTGTTAGATAATGCTATTGGTAATTTCATAAAAAAATCCCTCCTAATGTTTTGTATACATGATACAATTATACATAATATTCGTTATAAAATCAAATAATTTTAATAATATACATAAAATTATACGATTCTATAAATTTTACCTTTTCTTAAGTATATTTCTACCTAATTCATAAAACTCCTTCAACACTATTTTAGTAATTCTTATTTAACTTTTAACTTTATTATCTACCTTTTTCTCTCATTTATTTATAAATAACAACTAAATATTTAATCAATATTATAGTTGTAAATTTTTAAGCAATTCAAAGTAGCCTGGGAATGATATATCTACACACTCTTTATTATCTAATTTTACATTTCCATCACTTATTAAATCTGCAATAGAAAATGCCATTGCTATTCTATGATCTTTGAAAGTTTGAATATTAGCTCCTCTTAATGTGCTCTTACCTCTTATAACCATCCCATCTTCTAATTCTTCTATATAAGCCCCCATTAATCTTAAATTATCTACTACTGCTTTTATTCTATTACTTTCTTTTACCTTTAATTCTTTTGCATCTTTTATTGTAGTAGTTCCTTCTGCTTGAGTTGCAAGAATTGCGATTGCAGGAATTTCATCTATTAATCTTGGCATTATAGACTTATCTATTGTAGTAGCATATAGGTTAGGGCTGTATCTTACAAGTAAGTCTCCTACCACTTCTCCTCCAACTAATCTTTTGTTTAATACTTCTATATATCCATTCATAGCTTTTACTACATCTAATATTCCAGTTCTAGTTTCATTTAAGCCTACATTTTTAATTACTACTTCTGACCCTTTAGTTATAAGTGCTCCAACTATTATAAATGCTGCTGAAGATATATCTCCTGGAACATATATATTTTGGCTATATAATTCATCTACTGGATTTATATTTATTTTTAATCCATCTACATTTATGTCTGCTCCAAAAGACTTAAGCATTATTTCTGTATGATTTCTACTTTTAACCTTTTCTTCTATTGTACTCATTCCATTACCATATAAACTTGCTAATATTAAAGCTGATTTTACTTGAGCTGAAGAAACAGACATTTTATAATCTATAGGCTTTAAATTTCCTCCGTTAATTTTTATAGGAGTGTAATTTGCATCCTCATTACCTTCTATTCTACATCCCATAAGTTGAAGAGGGTTTGTAACTCTTTTCATTGGTCTTTTTGCTATCGATTCATCACCTATTAATGTTGCTTCAAAATTGTTACCTGCTAAAATTCCCATTATTAGTCTTATTGTAGTTCCTGAATTACCTACATCTAATATATCTTGTGGTTTTTTTAACCCGTATAATCCATTACCTTTTACAAATACGTCTCCATTATCTATTTGTATATCTACTCCCATTTTCCTAAAACAAGAAATAGTACTTAAACAATCTTGCCCCATTAAAAAATTACTTATTTTGTTACGCCCTTTTGATATTGACGAAAACATTATGGCTCTATGAGATATCGATTTATCCCCTATAAGTTCGAAACTTCCTCTAAGCATTCTGACACCCCTTTATTATATTTAATAACTCATCATCTTCTACGTTGTTTACTACTTCTACTTTTCCTAAACCTACTGGAAGAATTAAATTAATTTTTCCAAAACTATTCTTCTTATCACTTCTCATTAAATTTAAAACTTTGTTTTCTACTTTTTCTTTTGTTTCATAGTCATCTTCTATTGATAACACAAAATTTAAAGGCAAATTGTATTTTTCGCAAACCATTAAAAATTTATTATAATATTCCTCAGTAACAAATCCTTTTGATAAAGATAACTTAAATGCCATATTCATGCCTATACTCACTGCACATCCATGACTAATACCACAAAGTTTTTCTACTCCATGGCCAAAAGTATGACCAAAGTTTAGAATTTTTCTAAGGCCACCTTCTTTTTCATCCTTATCAACTACTTCTGCCTTTATATTTGCACATTTATTTACTATATAATATAAGTTTTCACTTTCTCTATCTAAAATATCTTCACTGTTCTCGATTAAATAGTCTAAGAAATCATAATCGTAGATTAGACTATACTTTATTACCTCTGCCATCCCACCTATAAATTCTTCTTCTGGAAGTGTTTTTAAAGCTTTTACATTTATGTAAGTAAGTCTTGGTTGATAAAATGATCCTATAATATTCTTTACCTTCCCTAAGTTGATACCACATTTTCCACCTATAGATGAATCTACTTGGGCAAGTAAACTTGTAGGTACCTGTACTACATCTATACCTCTCATATATGTAGATGCTATAAATCCAGCTAAGTCACCAACTACTCCACCACCTAAGGCTATTATTAATGATTTTCTCGATAAATTTATTCTTACACAAAACTTCATTATTTGTTCGTATACTTCTATAGTTTTTGATTCTTCTCCTACTGGCACTATGTATTCATAGATAGACTTAGCTTTTATATTTTCAGTAAACTTATGTAATTGGTTACTGTATACATTTTGGTCTGTAATTATAAGCACCTCATCGTACATACTATTTATATCTACATTACCTAAAGCTTCTCCAAAATTTTTATAATTATTTGCTATTACTATATTACAAGTTTTGTTTACTATCTTTTCCATCCTCTATCACCTAACCTTTTTAGATATGAATTATAATTAGTTTTTAGGTCCTCTAAATTATCTCCACCTATTTTATCTAAGAAGTATTTACAAACTACAAATGCTACTACATTTTCACATACTACACTGCAAGCTGGAACTGCACAGTTATCAGATCTTTCTATACTAGCTTGATAGCTTTCTAGAGAATTTACATCTATTGAATTGAGTGGTTTGTATAGTGTTGGAATTGGCTTCATTGCACATCTTATAATTATTTCTTCTCCTGTAGTCATTCCACCTTCTATTCCACCTAATCTGTTTGTACTTCTTTTGATTCCATTTTCTTCATTGTAGTAAATTTCATCCATAACTAAAGAACCTGGAGATTTTGCTACTTCAAATCCTATACCTATTTCTACTCCTTTTATAGCCTGAATACTCATTAAGTGCATTGCTAGTTCTGCATCTATTTTTTTATCAAATTGAGTATAAGAGCCTAAGCCTGGAATAAGATTTTTTACTCTTATTTCAACTATTCCACCTAGTGTATCTCCTTCTTTTTTTACTTTATCTATTTCTTTTATAATTTCTTTTTCTAAATCTTTGTTTACACATCTAACTTCACTATCTTCTACCTTATTTTTTATGTATTCAAATTCATATAGGTTGTTATCTTTGCTACTTCCTATTTGTATAACATGAGATGCAAAATCTATCTCAAAGTTTTTAAGAACTTGTTTGCATATTGCTCCTACTGCTACTCTACTTGCAGTTTCTCTAGCACTAGATCTTTCAAGTACATTTCTTGCATCTTCAAAATCGTACTTTAAGCAACCTACTAAATCCGCGTGTCCTGGCCTTACATTGCTTACTTTTTTAGTTTCAAAGTCTACATTTTCCATCGGAGCCATATATCTAGTCCAGTTCCCATAGTCCTTGTTTTTTATTTCTATAGATATAGGTCCTCCCAACGTGACTTTTCCTCTTACTCCACCTAATAAGTTCACCTTATCTTTTTCAATTTTCATTCTTCCACCACGACCATAGCCGCCTTGTCTTTTACTTAACTCATGATTTATTTCATCTATGTTTAATTCAATATTTGATGGAATTCCATCTAAAATTGATATTAAACTTTGACCATGAGACTCTCCACTAGTTAAATATCTTAACATCTATATCCCTCCTTATATAATTTAAGAGCCTGTTTAATCAAGCTCTTTTATGTCCTTTATATATTCTTGTATATTCTCAGTAAATGTCTTTTTAAATACTTCATTTTCTTCAAAACTAACTTTATCTGTATTATTTAATTGTATATTATATAATAATTTATTGTTTACACTTTTAAAGAAAAAGTCCATTACTATGTCACCCCCAGAGTATTGTCCCTCATAAGCAGGTGCTCCTCCAACGGCAATGTACATTCCTATACGTTTTTTATTTCTATCTATTGAAGAATTATTTAATATATACTTGCTAGCATATATCGCTTGAGTTCTATCTACTACAGTTTTAACCTTTGCTGAGATACAATTGAAGTGTACTGGGCTTATTACTATGACACCTTTAGCCTTATCAAACATTTCATACATAGGTGCCATATCATCTTTAAATTTACAGTATCCTGTTTTATCACAAAAACCACAAGCTGTACAATACTCAATATTCATATCATATATATTAAAAACTTTACTACTTATGTTATTTTGTTCTAAGTTTTTTTCTATTTCTTTGGAAATATTGTAACAGTTTTTTTCTTTTCTTGCACTTCCATTTATTATTAAAATTTTTGGATACATTATAGCTTCCCCCCTACTTACTTTTTAACATTACAGCTAATATATCATCCTCATATTGTTCTTTCTCTGTAAATTCTTTTAGTTCTATTTTTAAGTTTTCTATTATAGATTCTTTTGTAAGTCGATAATTGCTTTTTATAAAGTTTTCTAATCTCTTTGTTCCATATTCTTCTCTATTTTTATTTTTAACTTCTAATATACCGTCTGTATACATAAATACCATCGGACATTCATTTATATTAATAGTAATATCTTCATAGTCTGAATCTCTCATAATACCTACAGGCAGACCTTTTATATTTATCAAACTTGAGTCTATTTCACCACTTTTATTTATTATTATTGGGTTGTAGTGACCTGCATTAGATATTGTAAGTTCATTATTAGTTATATTTATTTTACCTACTATGCCCGTAGTAAACACACCCATTTTATCAAAATCATCGTATAGCATTTGATTTAGATTAGTTATAATTTCACTCGGTTTATCGTATTGATTTACTAAAACTTTAAATGCTCCTTTTATCATTGCAACCACATAGTTTGACACTATACCATGTCCCATAACATCAGCTACTATATAGACTACGTTCTCTTCATCAACCTTTACAGCATGGTAGAAGTCTCCTCCTACTACTCTTGCTGGCTTATGGTATGCTCCTAGTTCTTTAGATTTTTTCCATTCCATATTACTTCCATCCATTATGAGTTTCTGCTGTTGATTTAATATGTTAAGCTCATTAGCTAGGACTTTATGCTTAACATTCATTACGTTGTATTCATATAATTGCATAGCCACCGAAACTTGTTTTGCCAATATACTCATTATATTCAAATCATCTTCTGTATAGTTTTGACTATTTGCACATGCTATACAACCTATAATTTCATCTTTATCCTTTAGTTTATAGTATATATACTTTTCTATTTCCCTTATTTCTTTATCCTCAATATGATTAAAATAAGCTCCCATAGGTTCTTTTGCTAATATAGTTTTTATCATCGGATATATTTTAGTTTGATTTTTAGCTTCACTACTATAAAAGTTAAATACCTTATTTTCAAGTTTATTTATAAATATTATAGATTCTTTGCTGTTTGTTATATCGCAAGCTTGCTTACTTAAATGCTCTAAGAACTCTTTTATATTTTTATTTAAATATAGCTTTTGAGTAGCTTCATTTATAGATGCTATTCCACCTCTTAATTTATGAACTAGCATTTGAGTATTATTATTTTTTAAGGATATATCTATAGATAAACTTATCAGCGAAGAAACAGATGATATAAAATCAATGTCTTCTTCATTTAAGTGGTCCTCTGAAGTTAAAAAGCACGTCATAAATCCAACTACATTATTATTTATTACTAGAGGAAATACAATTCGTCCTATATATCCTTCTTTTTCAGCTAAATCTCTTTCATCTATTGCTCTTTCATCTTCAAAAACATTTTTTACATATACTATCTTTTTTTCTTTTACTGCTTCATGTATATATTTAGGATATGTTCCAAAATCGATTTTTACACCTCTAACATTATTTATGGGCAATATATTCGGTATTGTTTCTAAAGTCTGCGAACATACTAAATAGGCATGTTCATAATTATTTTTGTAAAATAAATTAACACATGCCTTAGCTGGATGAACTACTTCAAGCATTTTTTCTATTATCTTGTCTTTTATGTTAAAGAAATCTAATGATTGAGTTACTAGTGCTGATATTTCTACTAAGTTTTTCATTTTATAGGTATTATTTTTTACATTCATTTGATTCCCCCATAATTATCTAGTTTATTTAATATTACTATATATGTCTTTTATAGTAAACAAAAAAACAAGGACAAAGCTAGTTACTATAATCCAATTAAACTTAGTAATTAAGCCTATTACTAGAAGTATTATCAAAGCATTTATACATGATTTTCCTCTTTCACTTAACATATTAATACTAGGTAATTCTATATTGTTTTTTAAGTTGTCTATACTTTCTAGTACTTGTTTTTCTAATTTTATTTTATATATTACGTAAGCTAATTCTACTAAAAATGTACCTATTCCAAAAATAGCATTTATATTAAATGCCAATATAAGTACCATTACACCTAGTATTAGTTTTATTAATTTAAAAAATACGCTATCTATCTTTAATGTTATATTTCTTATTTCCTTGCATTCCTCTCTTAAAGTATAGTCTCCACTGGACATACCATTCATTTTTGTCTTTACTATTTCTGAATAAAATAGCTTAATTATACCATTTATCATGATTTTCCTCCTAATTTACATTTATTTCTAATTTTTACAATTATAATATTTTTTATACTTGTTAATACTATAATATATACAAAATGTTTTCTACATGTAGATAAAGGAGTGTTTTTTATGCATATCGAACAACTAGATTTGGAAACACGAAGTAAAATATACAACCATACAAAGAAGGTACTTAGAAAATATCAAAAAGGAATTGTAACTGGTAAGTTAACAGCAGATAAATTTGCTGATAATATTTTATCCAATGGTTCAATTGATGGTATCTTAGACGAAGAGATTTTAAATGAACAAGATTTTAAGTTATCCTACATAAGCTATATAGAGACTTTAATTAACATTCAAAATGAAAATCTAGCAAATAGCAAAAAGAAGAAAAACAAATTGATTCCCGATAAGCCGAGCATAACTCAAAGACTTCAACTTAAAAATTTGTTAAGCTCTACTGGATATGATTTAACTATCCCTCTAGAATATTTAAATGCTGATGATGTAAATAATATTATGGATTACATCTCTACTAATTCTATAGCTCTAGGAAATGAAAGAATTTATAATTATGTACACAAATCAACTCCTATATAAAATTTAATTACGAAACATAAAAAAAAGAAGTCATAAGACTTCTTTTTTTATGTTTCGTGCTATAGGTATTTATCCTAATGCTTTTTCTAATTTTGATAGGTATTGTATTGGATAGTATTTTAATAACTCTCTAAATTCATTTACTGATAAACCTTCTGTAGTAGTGTAAATACGTATTTTTTCATCTAAGTCCGCATTTATGAATTTAGTTTTAACTTCCTCAAAGTCTATAGTTGACATTTATACATCACTCCTTATGTAATAATTTCTTCTCTATTTTATCCATAGATAAGAATTTTATTACTTTATTGCTAAATTTATAATAAAAATAGCCCTATAGATAAACTATAGGACTATGATATTATAAACAATTCTCTATTTAATTATTGTTGTTGTTTTCCTGCCATTTGTTGCTCAGCCATTTCAACTAATTTCTTAGTCATGTATCCACCTACATAACCATTTTCTCTTGCAGTAAGGTTTCCTTTGTCTACTTGTTGATAGTTAGACATACCAAGTTCACTAGCTATTTCTAATTTCATTTGATTTAAAGCTTGTTTTGCTCCTGGTACAACTTTAGGATTATTATTGTTTGACATTGTAGATTACCTTCTTTCATATTAATTTTGTTGCTTGATAGTATTATATGAATTTAAAGTTTTTTAATTCTGGTAATTTCTGCACTCTGTCTTTTATATTAAGTTTAACAATAGTATCCTGCTAAGTATCCTGTGGAAAATGCTATTTGTAGATTAAATCCACCTGTATAAGCATCTACATCTATCACTTCTCCAGCAAAGAATAATCCTTCTACTAATTTTGATTCCATTGTACTAGCATTTATCTCATTTACTTTTATTCCACCTGAAGTTATTATAGCTTCGTCTATAGGTCTATATCTTTTTACTGTAAAAGTTAAGTTCTTTAATAGATGAACCAAATGTTTTCTTTGTTCTCTAGAAATTTGATGTACTACAGTATCTTTATCTATTTGTGTTAATTCTAATATTACTGGTATAAGTTTTTGAGGTAATAAATCATCTAGTGCCTTTTCAAACTTTTTATTAGTGTATTTTTGAAAATCTTTTTGAACTCTTTTATCTAATTTTTCTTCATCTAATGCTGGTTTTAAATCTACAACTATTTTATAATTTTCTTTGGTAGTATCTTTCATTCTACAACTAGCAGATTTTATAGTTGGCCCATCTAATCCATACTTTGTAAATTCAAGTTCCCCAAAGTCATCATATATTTTTTTGTTTTTGCTATTATAAACTGATATCCCTATATTTCTAAGTGATAGTTTTTCTAGTTCTTTCACAAATTTCTCTTGTACTTCTATACCTATTAATGCCGGCTTAGTGTCCGTTATTTTATGTCCTTGAGCTTTTGCAAATTTGTATCCATCTCCAGTTGATCCCGTTAGTGGATAGCTAAGCCCTCCAGTTGCAACTATTATAGCATCACATTTTATTTCTTTTTTATCATTTAAAACTACTTTTTCTACTTTATTGTCTTTAGCTACTATTTTATCTACTTTTGCATTAAGTATTAACTTTACTTTTTGCTTTTTTATCATTTTTTCTAAAGCATTTACTACATCATGAGCCTTGTCACTTTGAGGAAAAACTCTTTTTCCTCTTTCAACTTTAGTTTCTACTCCAAGTTTATTGAACATATCTATAACATCATCATTAGTAAAACTATAAAATGCACTGTATAAAAATTTACCGTTTGTTGGTACATTTTCTATTAATTCTTCTATATCACAGGCATTCGTTATGTTACATCTACCTTTTCCTGTTATTAATAATTTTCTACCGACTCTATGATTTTTTTCTAATAAAGTTACATCTAGTCCTCTATTCGCTGCAACTGCCGCTGCCATCATACCTGCAGCTCCTGCTCCTATTACTACTACTTTTTTCAAATTGTCACCTCTAATTTACGCTTATTTTAATTTAATTTTAATAACTTAAATAATGCTGGTGCCCCTGCTACAGCATAGAATACTATTACTGTGTATCTTATATATGTAAATACTACAGTTGAAGGCATTATATATTTTAAACCTAAGTATACTAATCCTAAGGTTACAATACCTACTATAAATCTATATAAATTTCTTTTAAAGTTGTTTTTATTGTTATTTTTGTTGCCAAAATTTATTCTCCCTTTATTATTCTTGCCCGTATTAAATTGTATAAACTTATCTTCTACTATGTACCCAAGAATAAACCCCGTAAATAATCCAAGCATTTTCACATATTCAGTACTATTAAGTAAAAATATTAACCCTCCAGCTGGTATTAACATTAGAATTAATATATGGTAACTTTTGTTTTCGTCTACTATATCAAATATTTTGGCAAATATTAAAGTGAATACTATTCCAAAAACCCATCCACATAATACATCTACTGGCCAATGGACACCTAAATATAGTCTAGATATTCCTACACCCAAAAATATTATTGTTCCAAATACATATATCCAAGATTTTTTAAATATTATCATAAGACTTACCCAAAAAGTTGTAGCTACTTGAGTATGAGCACTTGGGAAGGAATATCCTGTAGCTGTAGATACTCTCATAGGTTTTAATCCTTCTACTCCTATAGGTCTTGGCGCTTTAAAAAATTCTTTGACACCGTTGTTAATTAGTATGTTTCCAACTAATCCGAATAATAGTTTTTGACCATATTTTTTATTTATACACCAATACATAATTGCTATAAATAACACCACTACTGGTAGTTCTGTGCTTATTGTAAGCCCTAAGAAAATCATATCTAAAATTGGATTTCTTACACCTTGAAGAAATTGCAATATACTTATCTCAATATCCATTCTTCACCCTCCTATATATTGTTAAGTCCCTTCTATGCCATTATACCTAATTTATATAGATAAATATATTATATTTTTACATATTATTCGTTTTTAGATACTTATTTTGCAAATTTTATGCTTTTTTATTTTGCAAACAAAAAAGAAGCTGCACTAATTAAAATCCTGCAGCTTCTTTATATTATAATCTATAATTCAACTTTCCATAAACCATGAAGGTTGCAATATGCATATACTTCTAATACTTTGTCATCTGAGCTGATTTTAAAATCAACTACCGGGCTACTTCCTACTTCTAAAGTTTTTCTTTGAGCTCCTTTTTCAGTAGAGATATAAACCCAATCTATGTAATGTTCATTTTCCATTGGATGTAATATACTTCCTACTTCAACATGAATATTTTCTCCATCTATTGTTACAGTTGGAATATGCTTTTCAGTTGATGCCTCAGTTGTATTTGCTACAAGTTCATTCATAACTTTACCACAGCAAGAAATTTTAGGACCGTTGTGTTTAATCATTCCTACCAAATTTCCACAAGTAGCACAAACATAAAATTTTTTATTCATAATAATCACTCCCCATAAATAATTTTTGAATCTATCTGATTTTACTTCGATGTAACCCTTAATATAAAAATACAAAATAAAAGTGAGATAGATGATAATCTATCTCACTTTTATTTTATCAATAACATATCTTAATGTCAATTATTAACATTTTTATTCTGATACTATACCTATATAAGGTAAGTTTCTATATTTTTCAGCCCAGTCTATTCCGTATCCTACGATAAATTTATCTTCTATCACAAATCCTACATAATCTACTGGTATATTAGCTGTTCTTCTCTGAGGTTTATCTAATAAAGTACATAATTTTAAAGATTTAGGATTTCTAGTATTAAGTGCTGCTACTAAGTTACTTAAAGTTAATCCTGAATCTATTATATCTTCTACTATTAATACATTTTTGCCTTCTATATTAACATCTAAATCCTTTAATATTTTTACCACACCTGAGCTTTCAGTTCCACTTCCATAACTTGAAACACTCATAAAATCTATGTTTACATCTAGATCTATTTTTCTTATTAAGTCAGAAACAAAAACACTAGCTCCCTTAAGTATTCCTACTACTAATAATTCTTCTCCTGCAAAATCTTTTTCTATCTGTTTAGCTAATTCAGATACTTTAGCTGCTATTTGCTCTTCAGATAACATTACATCTATTTTAGACATGGTTACTCTCCTTTTTCACGTATATTATACTAATACATTATAGCATAACATTCTATGTAATAGAATATTTTTACATATATTTATTTTATAATTCGTATTTATGTCTACTTTCTTCCAAAACACGTAGTATTAATCTTATTATTATCGTATTACATACTTTTAATGTAATTTGGCATATATATTTTTTTGTACTATAATTTAAATATACATATAATATATTTGGAGGTGTGTTATTATGAGTGTAAATCACGGTGCAAATTTATATGATTTATCTAGCAAATACGGTTTTTCAAAACAAGATTTTATGGACTTTAGTTCTAATATAAATCCCTTTGGTACCTCAAATCTTGCTAAACAATATCTTATAGATAATCTTGATATGGTGTCTATGTATCCAGACCCTCATTATGTTAATTTAAAAAGATCTATTTCTAATTACTGCAACTGCTTAGCTGAAAATATAGTATTAGGCAGTGGTGCTACAGAGTTAATTTCTTCTTTCATCGAAACTATTGTGCCTAAACATGCTTTGCTAGTTTCTCCTGCTTATTCTGAATATGAAAAAGAGTTAGCTAAAAATAATTGTAATATAACCAAATATTTTGCTAAAAAAGAAAATAATTTTAAAATTAATATAGGTGAACTTATTAATACAATATCTAAGGATAAATATGATTTAGTAATAATCTGTAATCCTAGTAATCCTACTGGTTTTGCTTTTAATAAATTAGAAATCGAAAAAATACTTAAGAGCACTACTTCTTTTGTAATGATAGATGAAACCTACATAGAGTTTACAGATATTAATGAATTTTCTTCTACTTCATTAGTCGATACCTATAAGAATTTATTTGTTATAAGAGGTACTTCTAAATTTTTCTCTACTCCTGGAATAAGATTAGGTTATGGTCTTATTAGTAATGAAAATATTCAAGATAAAATAAATTCTAATTTAAACTTATGGAATATAAATATTTTCGCTTCTATGATGGGGGAAATTATGTTTTCTGATAAAGATTTTGTAAATACTACAGTTGACCTTATGCTTAAAGAAAGAGACTTTTTAACTAAGGCCTTGAAAAATCTAGAAGGCTTAAAAGTTTATGAAAGTAAGGGTAACTTCATACTCTGCGAAATCATTTCAAAAAATATGACTGCAAATGAACTTAGAGAAAAATTGATTCCTAATAAAATTATTATTAGAGATTGCGTTTCTTTTGACGGACTGGATGTATTTTTCTTCAGAGTTTGTATATTAAAACCTGAAGAAAATAGGTTATTAATGGATAGTTTAAATAAAATATTTTAAATATATAAGGAAGCTGGAAACTTATTAATTCTTAATAATTTACAACTTCCTTTTTATTTTAATTACTATTCTATTTTCCCAAATTTACTAAAAGGCAAGGTTCTAAATGATATTTTTCCTATTATATTATCAATTGACACCATTCCTACATGAGAATCTCTACTATCAAGGCTATTAAATCTATTGTCACCCATAACAAATATGTGATTTTCTTCAACTACATTATCAATTTTACCCATAGTATATGCGCCCTCTATATAGTCTTCATTTAAAATTTTTCCATTTACATATACTTCTCCATTTCTAATTTGTATATGTTCTTTAGGTAGTCCAATTACTCTTTTTACTAGACGTTTTGGTTTGTTGTTTTCTTCATCTATTAGATGCGATTGAAATACTACTATGTCTCCTCGACTTGGTATTTTATTATTGTAGGCTATTTTATTTATTATTAGAGAATCTTCATTTTCCAAGGTTGGATACATCGACTGTCCACTTACTTTTGTTGGTTGAGCTACCTGAAGTATTATTACAGACATAATTATTGCAATAACGACGCTTTTTAGTAAATCTAAGATTAAATCTTTTATTTTTTCTAACATAGCTTCTCCTTGCTACTTGCTTTTTTATAAATCTATCCATAAATTACAATCAATATACCTATTCTTATAAAACTATATAATCCATATTTTAATTTGTATAATTCTTTCCATTTAGTATTTCTACTTCTTATATTTATTTAATATTATCATTGATGTATAAACCTTATCATTTTATTAAATATGATAAGGTTTATACATCAATAAATATATTATTTTTAAAATAAACCTTATCATTTCACTCAAAATGATAAGGTTTATTTTACTTCTACTTAAATTCAGTTACTCTGCTACTCTTTGTCATCATATATTTTAAAATCTACATCTTCAATTACATTGGGATCTTTATCATCTTTAACAAGCTTCTTATACTTTTCTACTTCTTCACTTACTATACCTAAACTCCACACTATTACAAAAATATCATCTATAAACCCAAACAATCCAGTAATCATCTCTGGAATAAAATCTATACCTGATACCATGTATATAATGGCAGTTCCCAAAGCAAACATCACCCTAAACTTACTTATAACATTTACCCTTCTATCAGTAAAGAAATCCGGTAATTTAAATATATTTATAAAGAAAAGTAAACCAAACTTAGCATCCCTAAATCTGCCCAAAACTCTTTTTAAACTATCTAATAACTTATCTACAACCTTCATTGTATTATCCATTATGTCACCCCATATTCTTTATCCTAGTCTATTAATACTATTATAACCTACGGGGCACTTTTATAAAATATTTTTTAACGGTATCATATTATTTTAGTTATAGAGCGAAGAGGGGTGTTGTATGTAAGTTGCACCGACCTTGCAGCTAGCCTGCTGGAAGGAAAACTTACATACAACACCCCTCGAGCGGACTATCTAAAGTAAATGTACTCCTGCCGTACTACATTCTTCAACCATAGTTTGAGGCCACACTCCAACTTGAACTTCACCTATATGTGCTTTGTTTAAGAAGTACATACAAATTCTAGATTGACCTATACCTCCACCTATTGTGTATGGTAACTCTCCATTTAATAAAGCCTTGTGATAATCTAATTCTCTTCT
>NZ_JBOFOR010000157.1:0-12582 GCF_051659545.1 Romboutsia sp.
CTATTAATTATAATCTTTTACATCAGATTATATAATCTGATTATTAAAAAAGCAATTTAAGATATCTTCTATTAAATGAAAGATATTTTAAATTGCTTTTTTAGGTATATTTTCATATGAAATAAATTGACGTATAACAGCTTTGTAACAACCTCTGATTATATCGTTTAGGTGTGATTAAGTCGTTAGCCACCAAGAATCCCTCTGCTTTAGCTGTAGGGAGTGTGTCAAGTTGTAATAACCGCTTTGGTCAGTGCCATATATATGATTTATACGAAAAAGTGTGTTGCTGATGTAGATACAGTTGTTTTGATAATGTATTTATGCTTTGTTTGCTCAGTTGCTTACTTTGGATATAGTATAGTTAATGGTGAATTTGTGGTTATTACTACTCCTAAAATTGTTTTATATGTAATTATGCTAGCATTTTTTCTACGATTGTGGGTTTCTTTGCATTTATGAAAGTTATATCATTACTTTCAGTAGGGCAGGTTTCGATTCTATCATTGATTGAACCAATATTTACAATTATTCTAGCGTACATTATATTAGGTACTAAATTAACAATACTTCAGATTATAGGAACAGTAGTAATCTTGTTGGCTATTTACATATAGGATAAACCTTGTAAATATAATCTGTAGACACTATCCCAAATACCGAAATTAAAATATCTTATGATACTCAAAGAACTAGACTACATGCAAAAAGCTATATGTTTTATAGAAATACAGGATTCTCTACAGCATATATAGGTTCTTTGAATATATCAAAAGATGCTATGACTACAGGTCTTGAATGGAATATGAAAGTAAGTGAAAAGGATTCAAAAAATATCCTAGATAAATTTAAAGCTACATTTGAAAGTTATTTTAAACATTATAGTCAAGAAGACGAGGAAAAATTAAAGAGTGAATTAAGACGAGCAAGAGGAAATAATAGCAATAATGAAAATGAAGAAATAGTGAGTATTGATGTAAGACCTTACCACTATCAACAAGAAATATTAGACTCACTTGAAGCTGAAAGAGGAGTACTAGGTCACAATAAAAATCTAATAATAGCTGCTACAGGAGTAGGAAAAACTATAATATTTGCTTTTAATTATAAAAATTATGTTAAAAAGAATAAAGGAAAAATAAACAGATTATTATTTATAGCACATAGAGAAGATATACTTGTTCAAAGTATGAGAACTTTTAGAACTATACTAAGAGATAGAAACTTTGGAGGTTTATATACTGGGAACTATACTCCTGACAATATTGATCATGTATTTATGACTATACAAACCTTTAATTCTAAGAAAATAGATGAAAATACTACAAAAGATTTTTATGATTTTATAATAGTAGATGAATTCCATCATGCAAGTGCTACAAGTTATCAAAAACTATTAGATAACTTTGAACCTAAAGTTCTTCTAGGACTTACGGCAACTCCTGAAAGAATGGATGGTAAGAATGTATTAGAATATTTTGATGGAAGAATAAGTAGTGAAATGAGATTAGGAGAAGCTATAGATAAAAAGCTATTATCTCCATTTCAGTATTTTTGTGTAAGTGATGAATTAGATTTAAGTAAACTCAAATGGACAAGAGGAGGATATGATAGTTCAGAACTTAATAAGGATGAACGAGAAGAAGCTAAATCAGGAATAGAAAAAGGAAAATATAGGTTTACCTTTGTAGTAGATTTATACAATGAAGGAGTAGATATACCTTCTATTAATACAATACTTTTCTTAAGACCAACAGATAGTACAACAGTTTTTTTACAACAGCTATGAAGAGGACTTATATTAAGTGATAACAAGGAATGTTTAACAGTGTTAGATTATGTGGGACAGGCTCATAGAAACTATAACTTCTACGAAAAATTTGCTACAGTATCTAAGAAAAAAGGAAAGGCATTGAAAAAAGAAATAGAAAGTGGATTTGTAACACTACCTAAAGGTTGTCATTTGCATATGGAAAAACAAGCTAAGGAATACATATTAAGAAATATAAACTCTTTTATAAATAATAAAACAACAATAATTAACAAGATAAAAACTTTTAAATTAGAAAGTGAAAAAGAATTAAATCTAAGTAATTTTATAGAGTTTTATAATATAAGTATTAAGGACATCTACAAAACTAAAAATACTTTTTATAGGCTTTGTGTAGACGCTAATATAAAAGACTATGTTGAAAACATAGATGAAAAAGTTTTAAGTACAGCAATGGTTAGACTTATAAGTACAGATTCAGTTAGGCTTTTGAGATTTTGGATTAATATTTTAAAATTATATAAGGATAATAAAAAATTAGAAGTATTAACAGAAGTAGAAGAAAGAATGCTACTAATGCTTCATTACACCTTATACAATAAAGCACCAAAAGATATGGGATTAAATAGTATAGATGAATTTTTATCAAGGCTATATAAAAATAGACTTATATATGAAGAAATATTAGAAGTACTTGAGTACAATCTAAGCCATGTAAAATTGAGTCATAAAAAAGATAACTTAAATTATGATAGTGCTCTTGAAGTACACGCAACTTATAATAAAGAGCAAATACTATCTGCATTATGTACAAATACTCTTGATAAACAGTACCCCTTAAGAGAAGGTGTATTGTACGTTGAAGACAGAAAAACTAATATATTCCTAACAACTTTAAATAAAGTAGAAAAACACTTCTCACCATCAACAATGTATGAAGACTATGCCATAAGTGATGAATTATTCAATTGGCAAAGTCAAAGTAGAACTACTATAGAGTCTAATACAGGGCAAAGATATATAAATCATAGAGATACAGAGAATAAAATACTATTGTTTGTGAGAGAAAATAATAAAGAAGATGGAATAACTAACCCTTATGTGTGCTTAGGTCAAGCGAATATAGTAAACTATAGTGGGGGTAAACCTATAAATATAATATGGAAATTAAAAGAAAAGTTACCTGCAAAAATTGCTAGTCAAGCAGAAAAAGCTTTATAATGTACTGTAGCCCACCAAACGATATATAAATTTAGGTGGACTACACATTAATTGTTTTATAAAACATATTTAATTAACTAAGTTGTATTTTATTAAATTATTTCTTAAATATACCAAAAGGTTTACCAACAGGTAAGAAAGTTCTTCCAAAATGAGTATTTAATACAGAAGCACCAAATCCGTAGAATGATACTATTGCTATTGATAACTCAGAATATGCTGCAAGTTGATGAGTAGCATGTTCCATTATTCCAAATGAAGTTAAAGTTAATCCTATAAATAAGAAGTCGATAAGTACAAATATTATAAATAATACCTTGTGAGTTTCCATAGCACCTATAGTCATAAATATAGTAAATATTAAGTATCCTAAGTAAGCAAACCCTAATTGTTTAGTATCAACAGTAGCTGCTAATTCTGGACCAAACACTCCGTTTTGTATTAACCAAGTAAATCCAATCGCATACCAAAAGAATGCATATGCACTGAATGCAGTAGCTCCAAATGTATTGTTATGTTTAAAATCATTTATACCAGCCATTAGCTGAGCAGACGCACCTAAGAATATTGCCCAAGGTAAAATAAATGATACACCTGAAGTTATTCCTAATTTTTGAGATGATGCAACTAATGTAACCATTGCTAATCCGAAAAGTCCTAATGCTGAAGGGTCAGCAGTTACAACTTTTATTTTTGTTTCATTTCCCATTGTAATCCTCCTATGTTTTTAATTATGAATATAAATACTTTGTATACAAAATACTTATATAATAATATCATAAAAAACTATATTGACAAATAAAAAAATATAAATAGTTAAAAATATACAAATGTGAAAAATATTTCAAAATAATATAATGGTCTAAATTAATAAGCGAAAGGTAATTGATATTAGTATATGTATATACACACACAATTAATCGAAATAATTATCTAATTATATAAAATTCAAATAACAAGTTGATAATTATAGATTAAAACTGTAAGATTCGCTCAAGATTATGAATGTAAGTTATGAAGGGATAAAGTTGAATCAAATAACAGAATCAGAAGTAAATATTTTTGACAATACCAAAAATTAGCATGGAGATATTTGATGAAAAAATATGTCAGATAACCTATAAATTTAGAAGGAGTAGTTCTTTCTTTTATAGGTCTTTTAGCTTTAGTTATATAAAAATATATGCATACAGCTAGTTGTAAGCTCAATAAAAATATGCTAAACTGTTTTACATTGCGCTTACAATAATCGAATAGAAGCAAATAAACTATCGAGGTGAAATATGGACAACACGAAAAATATTTTAGGTACGGAAAGTATAGGGAAACTACTAATTAAGTATTCAGTGCCTGCTATTATAGGTATGATGGTAAATGCTCTATATAATGTAGTGGATAGAGTATTTATAGGTAATATACCAGGAGCAGGTCCTCTAGCGATAACAGGACTGGGGGTAACTTTACCAATAACTACAATAATAATGGCATTTGGTACACTTGTAGGTATTGGAGCGACTACTAATATATCTATAAGACTAGGAGAAAGTAAAAGAAAAGATGCTGAGAAAAACTTAGGAAATTCAATTACTTTAGGAGTAATAATAGGAGCAATATTGACTATTGTTGGGACCGTGTTTTTAGATAAAATACTTATGATATTTGGTGCAAGTAATGATACATTAAGTTATGCAAGGTCTTATACAAGCATAATTTTAATAGGAACTATATTTAGTATAGTAGCTATGATGCTTAGTAACTTAATACGAGGAGATGGAAACCCAAAACTATCAGCTATAATAATGGCTACAGGATGTTTTACTAATATAATACTAGATGCAGTATTTATATTTGGATTTAACATGGGAATTGAAGGTGCAGCTATTGCTACTATAATATCTCAAGGGATTACGGCAGTATGGGGATTATTATATTACACAAGAGGAAAGTCAAATGTCAAGTTTGATAAAGCTAATTTAAAGCTAGATAAAAAGATAGTAGGAACAATATTTGTAATAGGTGCAGCACCATTTGCGATGCAGTTAGCAAATAGTTTAGTCCAAGTAACAGTAAACAACTCTCTTAAAATATATGGTGGAGATTTAGCAATAGGAGCAATGGCAACAATAAACTCAATAACAATGATGTTTGTTATGCCTGCATATGGATTTGTTCAAGCAATGCAGCCGATAGTAGGATTTAACTACGGAGCTAAGAAATATGATAGAGCGAAAGAAACTTTAAAAATAACTTTAATAGCAACAACAGCAGTGCTTGTAATAGGAGCATTACTTGTACAACTTATTCCACATGTAATAGTAGGAATATTTAACAAAGATGTAGAGCTTATGAGTATGACTATAAACGGATTAAGAAAATACTTATTTGCATTACCTATAATAGGTATATCTATAGTAGGAACAAACTATGTTCAATCAACAGGAAATGCTAAGATTGCAATAGTTTTAAGTTTATTAAGACAAGTTATAATACTAATACCAATGGCACTTATATTACCAAAGTTCTTTGGTTTAGATGGTGTTTGGTATGCACAGCCAACAGCGGACATATTAGCATGTATTTTTACAGGTATAGTATTAGTTAAAGATTTAAAAAGATACTCTTCTAAAAATGATAAAGATACAATCTTAGAAGAATTATTGGATGAAGTTAAAGCTGTATAATATAGAGCAAAAGACATTGGTAAAATGCCAATGTCTTTTTTGATGCAAGCAATTTTTAATCTTCTTTATTTATATTAAAACTACAAGCAATCTTATTAATTATTAGTTAACTTTTGCATAAATAGTTTTATTTAAAACTTTTTGTTTCAAAACTTAAAAAAGAGGTATATAATAATTAAATGAAATAGTTTTAAATAAAACTAATAGAGGAGAACAAATGAAAAATTTAGATTTTATAGAAAACTTAATGATAATACATCATTTTACGAAGGGAGTCTTTAAATATTCATCAATAAAGGAGTTAGATACTAATCTTAATGAAACACATGCAAAAATATTATTATTCGTACACAAGCATGAGCACAAGCAAATGAGTAAAATAAATAACTATATAGGAATACAAAAAGGTGCTTTTACAACATCTGTAGATATTTTAATAGATAATGGTTACATATTAAAAATTAAAGATGAAAAGGATAGGAGATCGACTAACTTAGAGTTAACTAAAAAAGGAAAAGAAATAGCTATAAAACTAGAAGATAATTTATATGAAAGTATAAATAGTATGTTTGATAATGTAAGTAAAGATGAAAGTGAAGAAATAAATAACGCATTAAAGATAATATCAAGATTTTGTATAAAAAATAGACACAATGATAAATAGGAGAATGTTATGGAAGACAAAAAAATAAGACTTTTAAGAGATGAATCTGTCTCAAAAGCAATACTGAAACTATCAATACCTATGGTAATGGGTATGATGATACAAGTTTTATACAACTTAGTAGATACGTATTTTATAGGAATGTTAAATGATCCAAATCAACTTGCAGCTGCAAATATATCATTACCTGTATTCATGATGCTTATGGCTATTGCAGGTATTGTAGGTTTAGGATCATCTTCATATATTTCTAGATGTTTAGGTAATAAAAATTATGAAGAAGCGAATAAGACTATATCAATAGCAACAGGTATTTTGGTTATTTTGAGTATTATAGTTATGGTAGGAGGGGTATTACTGTCTCCTAGTTTAGCAAAAGGTCTAGGTGCTAATAATGCTACTTTTGATTACACATATAGATATATAGTAATAATGTTTATAGGTGCAATACCTGTAATGTGTAGTTATGCACTGGGTCAATTATTACGTTCTGAAGGGAATATAATGCAGTCAGTAATAGGGTTAACATTAGGTACTGTTATAAATATAGTACTTGACCCAATTCTTATATTTGGATTCAACTTAGAGATAACTGGTGCAGCAATAGCTACTGTAATAGGTCAAGCTGCCACATTATTATATTTCACATATGCATATTTAAGTGGCAAAACTACTTTAAAAATAAACCTAAATAAATTTAAGTATGATAAAAAAATATTTAAAGAAATATTTACAATAGGTGTGCCAGGATCACTTAATCAAATGTTAATGGGATTTGCTACCGTTATTGCAAATACTATAGCTGTTAATTATGGTATATTAACTGTTGCAGGTATGGGTATTGCAATGAAAATAATGACTATAGGTACATTTGTATTTATGGGGTTCTCAGCAGGATGTCAGCCTTTAGTAGGATACAACTATGGATGTGGTAATATAGCTCGCGTTAAAGAAATAATAAAAAAAGGTATAGTAATAACTTCTATAATAGGTATAAGTTTAGCATTAGTGTTTGGCGTATTTGCTAATTATTTAATAGCAGTATTTGCAAGTGATGCAGAGGTTATAGATAAGGGAGCTACAATACTTAGAGCACTTATCATTTCCCTACCTTTTGTTGGAGGACAAATGATATCTACAACATCAGCTCAATCTATGGGTAAGGTTGTTGTAGCATTTATATTATCAATATCAAGACAGGGAATACTATACATGCCACTTCTAGTTATATTAAATAATATGTTTGGGTTCTCTGGATTTATATATGCACAACCTATAACAGATGTAGTTATGTTAGTTTTCTCGTCAATATTATTATTTAGAGTTTTACCAAAGAGTGAAAAAGAGGGTTATACTTTAAAAGAAGAGTTTTAGGTATTTAATCTTATGGTGATAAAAAACAAGCTTAATCAAAATTGATTAAGCTTATTTTTTAAATGGATTTGGTATATTTACTGTAAGTATTTTAGTAATCATAGAAGTATCATTTCTCCAGTTGTGTGGAGTGAAAGACTTTATATGAGCACAATCACCAGGGTATAAATTAGATTTATCGCAATCTATATGAATAGTTAATATCCCTTCAATTACATAAATAAATTCTTCGCCTTCATGAGTATATAGCTCTAAAGGTTCACTATTATCATTGTTATTTGGCATAATCTCTTGAATTCTAGGAAGTAAATCAAAATTGGCTACATTATGATTTAATGAACATTGAACAATTTCTGAACTGATGGTTGTATATTTTCTATCGTAACTACGGATAATACTTGAATTATCATTGTCACTTTTAAAATCTAAAAAGCTTACCAAATCAACATCTAAAACTTTTGCAATCTTAGCAAGAGAATCTACTGCAACATTTGTCATACCTCTTTCTAGTTGAGATAAAAAACCAGTAGATAAGTTTGTCTGTTCACTTAAATATTTAAGCGTAAAGTTTTTTTGGTTTCTTAATTCTTTTATTCTTAAGCCTATCATGGCATTGTAATCCATAAAAACAACTCCTTAAATCAAAATTTACTATATTAAAATACTAGAATAAGTATAAATAAAAGTCAATATATATAATAATAACTAAATTCATATATGTGAAAAAAACAATGAAATACAGAATAATATTAATGACAATGAAAATATAGTATGATACTATGAAAATAAAAATATAAAATTCATTATTGTGAAATTCGGGGGAATATATGAAAAATCCAAATATAGTTAGTATTCAGAGGTATTCTATTCATGATGGAGATGGAATAAGGACTACTGTATTTTTTAAAGGCTGCTTATTAAACTGTTGGTGGTGCCACAATCCAGAAAGTCAAAGTTTTAAAAAAGAGCTAATGTTTAATAAAGAAAAATGTTCTAATTGCTTAAAATGCACACAAATATGTGAAAATAACACAGAAGATTCAAATCAAACAGTAAAATACCATAGAGAAAAGTGTAAACTATGTGAAACTTGTTTAGATATTTGTATAAACAATGCGAGGGAAATTGTAGGTAAAGAATATAGTGTATTAGATCTAATTAAAGAAGTTGAAAAAGATAGCATGTTTTATGAATCTTCTTATGGAGGAGTAACTTTATCTGGTGGAGAAGTAATGGTGCAAGATATAGAATTTTTAACAACTTTAGTTAAAAGACTTAAGAAAAAAGGTTACAATATAGCAATTGATACTTGTGGATTTGCACCACAAAGTAACTACGAAAGCATCTTACCTTATGTAGATACATTTTTATATGATATAAAATTAATGGATAGTGAAAAACATATTAAATACATGGGAAAAGATAATGAACTTATACTTAGCAATTTGGAATATATAAATAAACAAGGGGTAAATATTTATATAAGGATACCTGTAATTGGTGGAGTAAATGATAATGATGAGGAAATAGATAAAATAATTAATTACTTAAAAGCTAATATAAATGTTAAGCAAGTTAATTTACTGCCATACCACGATATTGCAGCAAGCAAATATGAAAGACTGGATATTGAGTATAAAGGCAGAGAACTATATATACCTAGCAAAGAAAAAATGGAATGTATAAAGTCTAAATTCATAACAAATGGATTTAACAAAGTAGAGATAGGGGGATAACAATGGAAAGAGGAATGAATGAAAGAATTAAGAAACTAAGAAGAGAAAGTACAAGTGCTACACCTCATATTTATATGGAGAGGGCAAACCTTGTCACAGATGCATATATGAAGTATGAAGGATCTGTGTCTACACCTGAAATGAGAGCATTAGCTTTTAAACATTTTATGGAAAATAAAACACTTTGTATTAATGATGGTGAATTAATAGTAGGAGAAAAAGGTGATGGACCTCAATCTGCACCGTCTTTCCCAGAAATCTGTTGTCATACACTTGAAGATATGAAAGTAATGAATGACAGAGAGCTAATAGGATTCCAAGTTAGTGAAGAAGATTTTAAATTACAAAAAGAAAAAATAATTCCATATTGGGAAAAACGTTCTGTAAGAAATAAGATAGTAAATAGTATGAGTAAAGAGTGGAAAGATTGCTATGAAAATGGTATATTTACTGAATTTATGGAACAACGTGGCCCAGGTCATACAGTAGGTGGAAAAAACATATACGAAAAAGGTTTTCTTGATTTTAAAGAAGATATTAGAAGAGCCAAAGAAAAAATAGATTTATTAAATGATAAAGAATCACTTAATAAGATAGCAGAGTTAAATGCTATGGATGTTTGCTGTGATGCGATTATAACATTAGGGAAAAGGTATGCAGACTATGCTAGACAATTAGCGGATAAAGAAAAAGATAAGCTTAGAAAGGAAGAATTGTTACAAATAGCAACTAATTGTGAGGTTGTACCAGCTAACAAGCCACAAACATATTGGCAAGCAATACAAATGTACTGGTTTGTACATTTAGGAGTAACAACAGAACTAAATCCATGGGATGCGTTTAGTCCAGGTAGATTAGATCAACATTTATATCCATTTTATTTAAAGGGAGTAGAAGATGAAAGTTTAGATGATGAAATAGCACTGGAACTTTTAGAAAATCTATGGGTTAAGTTTAATAATCAACCAGCACCTCCAAAGGTTGGAGTAACTTTAAAAGAAAGTAGCACATATACAGATTTCGCCAATTTAAATACTGGTGGTATTACTGAAGATGGAAGAGATGGAGTTAATGAAGTTAGTTATTTAATACTTGACTGTATGGATGAAATGAAATTACTACAACCAAGCTCTAATGTGCAAATAAGTAGAAAAACTCCTCAAAAGTTTTTAAAACGTGCATGTGAAATATCTAGAAAAGGATGGGGGCAACCTGCATTTTACAATACAGATGCTATAATCCAAGAACTATTAAATGCTGGAAAAACTATTCAAGATGCAAGGCTTGGAGGATGTAGTGGATGTATTGAAACAGGAAACTATGGAAAAGAAGCTTATATATTAACAGGGTATTTCAATCTTCCTAAAATATTTGAATTAACTTTATATAATGGATTTGATAAAATTAGTGGAAAACAATTAGGATTACAACTAGGATATGCTAAAGACTTTAAAACATATGAAGAGTTACTTGAAACATATAAAAAGCAAATAGAATACTTCATAGATATAAAAATAAAAGGAAGTAACACAATAGAACAAATTTATGCTAAATATATGCCAGCTCCTTTCTTATCAATAATTATTGATGACTGCATAGAAAAAGGAAAAGACTACAATGAAGGTGGAGCTCGTTACAATACATCTTATATCCAAGGAGTAGGTATAGGAACAATAACAGATTCATTAGCTGCTATAAAATACAATGTATACGATAATAATAAGTTTACAATGGAAGAATTAATAGAAGCTATTGAAAACAACTTTGAAGGATATGAAGTTATAAAAAATATAGTAAGCAATAGAACACCTAAATACGGAAATGATGATGATTATGCAGATGAAATTATGAATGAAGTATTTAACTTCTATCAAAAAACAGTAACAGGAAGACCTAACACAAATGGAGGACAATTTAGAATAAATATGCTACCAACAACTTGTCATGTGTACTTTGGTGAAATAATGATGGCAAGCCCAGATGGACGATTAGCTAAAAAACCTTTATCAGAAGGTATTTCTCCATCTAAAGGAGGAGACCACAATGGTCCTACAAGTGTATTAAAATCTGCAGCTAAAATGGACCATTTAAGAACTGGAGGAACTTTACTAAATCAGAAATTTACTCCAAGTGTAGTAGCAGGAGAAAAAGGTTTAGACCAAATGTCAAATTTAGTGAGAACTTACTTTAATATGGATGGTCACCATATACAATTTAATGTTGTTGATAGAGAAATTTTAATAAAAGCTCAACAAAATCCAGAAGAATACAAAGATTTAATAGTGAGGGTGGCTGGATACAGTGATCATTTTAGAAACTTAAGTAAAGCATTACAAGATGAAATCATAGACCGTACAGAACAGGCATTTAACTAAAAAAAATACTTATCACAGATATAGAGTAAAAGAGGGAGTAATATTATGAGTAAGAAATTAGGTTTTATAGGAGCAGGCAACATGGCTAAGGCTATGATGCAGGGAATAATAAGCAATGAAATACTTAAGCCAGAAGAAATTATCGCTTCTGATGCCTATGCTATAGGGTTAGAGAAATTAAAAGAAGAATTAAAAATTGCTACAACAGCAGATAACTTAAAAGTTGTTGAAGAAGCTAAAATAATAGTATTAGCAGTAAAACCTCAATACTATGAAGAAGTAATAAAACAAATAAAAGATTTTGTTACAGAAGAGCAAATAATAGTAACAATAGCGCCTGGGCAAAGTTTAGAAAAATTGACTTCATTATTTGAAAAGCAAGTGAAAATAGTTAGAACAATGCCTAATACACCTGCGCTTGTTTGTGAGGGGATGACGGGAGCTTGTTACAATAAATTAGTTACAAATGAAGAATTAGAGTATGTACTAAGTATATTAAGAGGATTTGGAAAAGTAGAGTTAGTTGATGAAAAATTAATGGATGTAGTAGTATCAGTTAGCGGTAGTGCACCAGCTTATATATTTATGCTTATAGAAGCTATGGCTGATGGAGCAGTAGCTGATGGAATGCCTAGAGACAAGGCATATACATTTGCTTCACAGGTAGTTTTAGGAAGTGCTAAGATGGTCATAGATACTAAAAAACATCCAGGAGAATTAAAGGATATGGTATGTTCTCCAGGAGGTACTACTATAGAAG
>NZ_JBOFOR010000158.1:0-20327 GCF_051659545.1 Romboutsia sp.
AATATGAATTAAAAAGCTTCAAATAAAATTTAATATATGATATTATTATACTTTACGCTAAAAAAAGAAAGGAAGTATAATATGAAATTGATAAGAACAAAACCTGAGGAATTTAAAATAGAAAAATTTATCGAATATATAAGTGATAATTTGGAAGAATTACTTTTAGAATACCCGAAAGAAATATCGAGAGTATGTTTAATAGATAAAGATTACCTAGATGTAATTTTATTTGAAGAAGAATATGAAGAAATAAATAATTCGAAGGATTATGCAGATATATTATTAAGTGAAGAATATGGACTATTACTAACTATTGCGAAAACTAATGAAAATTTAGATAAATTAGAGTTTATAGATGGTAAAAAATATAGTCTGAGTCACTATATAGACGATATTTATCAAGATAATGCCATAAAAGATATAGGTGATTTAAGTTTAGATATGAGCCATTTAGTAAGTATATTAGTAGACTTAGATGATGGAGAGATAGTTTTATCATTAGTTAATTTTGAGCATGGTGGACAAATATCTCAGCCCAAAATAATGGAAGCTGAAGACAGCGGAGATTTTGAAGAAGTTGTAAAAGTATTAGTAGAAAAGTTTATGTAAATAAAAATAGGGCTACCATGAAGTAGCCCTTTAAATTTATACTGTTTTGAAGTGTTTTTTATTCTGAGCTATATCTAATCTACTTATCCAATTTAAAATAACAAAACTAAATAAAGAAGCAAATATAGAGAATATAAATATAGATTTAATACCAAGGGTATCTATAAGTCCACCATAAAGTAGCTTCATTAAAGAATAAGAAATACCAATAGTAAAAGTATAAACCGTCATAGATGTAGTATAAAGTTTTTTATCTACTACCTTAGCTATAAAATCAAATGCACATATTGTCATTATAGAAACAGCAATACCATGCATAGAAGTAGCTATCATAAATATCCATGGATTAGAAGTAAACAAATAAACAACCCATCTAACAATTAAAGCAATACTAGCAAAACTTATTACTTTAACCAGTCCATACTTTTCAAGTAGTGACTTACTCTTAACCATAAAATAAAGTTCAGGAATTACCATAAAGACAGTAAGTAATCCAACTAAATCACTTCCAGCTCCAAGATTCATTAAATGTATTCCCTGGAATGCCATCATTGCTTCAGTTAAAGAAGTTACGCATACACCACACATTAAAATTAATAAGTATGACTTATTTTTAAATAATAATGGTAAATCTTCTTTTAAGTTTATTTTTTCTTCTGTATCTTTACTTGATAAGCTTGGTAAATATGGTGTAATAAATAAACAACCTATCATACTAACCATAAATACGTAGAAAAACATTAAATCGTTATTAGTTATTCTAATAAGTTGGCCACATAAAAAAGAAGATATTGCAAAGAACATAGAACCTACAACTCTTATTTTACCGTAATTTTCATTTTTTTCTTCACAATATGAAGTTGTTATAGAATCAGTCAATGGAAGAATAGAATTTCTAAACATTTCAAGGAATATAGCTATTACAAAAATAGAAATAAAAGAATTAGTAATAGTATAAATCCATGCACATAAAAGCGAAATAAATATATTTATCCAAAGTACAGTTTTTTGTTTACTTAATAAATCACTTAAAAGACCCCAAATAGGAACAAAAATAATACCTAAAATTGAAGGTATTGAAACGATAACTCCTACTTGTGAAGATGTAAATCCTAGACTATTTTCTAGATATACTGGTAAAAAAGTGTTATATGCACCTAAACCAATAAATAAAGCTAAATATTTAATATAAAATTTTGACATAATAATTCCTCCTATAATAAATATAACATAAAAAAATAAAATTATAAATAAAGTTAAAATATAAAATAAACTTCTATTCACTTTAATGAAGTTGGTATATGGATATGTATTAGATATATATCTAAAAAATAGAGTGAAAAATTATTTAAGTTTCACAAAAGGACATATGTCCTTTTAAAAAACTTAAATAATTGATAATATATATATAAGTAATATCATATTTGTTAGGAGCAATCTAACTATGAAAAATAATACACTTTATAACTTAATAGAAATTAAAGAAGTTCAAGGTTTTGTAAATAAAATACCGGATAGTATTAAGAATAAATGCAAACTATTAAAGTTTGAAAAATCAAAGATAATAACACTTAAAGGAAATACTATAAAAAATATCTACATAAGCTTGCAAGGGAAAATGCAAGTTAAAAATGAATTTGAGAATGGATTTATATATAATTTTGCAGAAGTAGAATCTATATCATATATAGGTGCTATGGAAATTATGGCAAATGAAAATAAATATTCATCAACTTTACAAACAACTACAGAGTGTCTAATGATTGAAATTAAAGTAAATGATTTTATAAACTGGATAAACAATGATCAATGCTTAACCTTAGAAGTACTAAAGTTTGTATCTATGAGTATGCATAAACAATCATTAAACAAAGGGGAAGTACTAGCATATCCTGCTATATACTCTCTCATAACTTATTTAATAAATGTATATAAAAGTGAAAAAAGTGAAACTATATATCTACAAAAAAGTAGAGAAGAAATAGGGTCAACGCTAGGATTTTCTGTAAGAACAATTAATAGAAACCTAAAGCTTCTAAAAGAAGAAAAATTAATTTCAGTTAACAGAAAAGTTATATCAATAAGCAAGGAACAGTTTAATAAACTGTCATATAAATTAAACTCAATAAAATAAACATATGTAGGGGGAAAAAATATGCAACAAGTTCTAGACATTATAAAAAATGAAACACTAACTTACAACCAACAAGTATTACAACTAGCAGGGCAAGCTGAAAGTACTTTAAATGTACTTGATATAGATGAAGACACTAAAAAACTACTAGATGAAAATATCATATGTGGTATGTTTGAAGGAAATGCTCCGTATAGGCCAAGATACATAATACCAAATTACGAATTGTTAATGAAAAAAGGATGTAAATTCTTAGACCTAGATATACCAACGGATATATGGGAAGCTACGAATACATTATTAATATTTTACAAACACGTGCCATCTATAACATCATATCCAGTGTATCTTGGAAACCTAGATGAACTTTTAGAGCCTTTTGTAAAAGATGAAGAAGAAGCTTATAAAGCTATAAAGTTATTCTTAAAGCATATAGATAGAACTTTAACAGATTCTTTTGTTCATGCAAATATAGGTCCAGTAGATACTAAAGCAGGTAGATTAGTACTTAAAGCAATGAAAGAATTACAATGTGCAGTACCGAACTTAACAGTAAAATACGATAAAGACTTAACTTCAAAAGGATTTATAAACATATGTGCAGATACAGCATTAATAACAGCTAAGCCTAGCTTTGCTAATCATAAGATGGATATTAAAGATTTTGGAACTGAAAAGTATGCACTTGCAAGCTGTTACAATGGATTTATAATAGGCGGAGGGGGACATACCTTAGTTAGACTTGTCCTTAGTAGATTAGCAGAAACTTCAGACTCAGCAGAAGACTTTATAGAAAATAAAATACCTTATGTATCACTTAAAATGTTGGATTATATAGATGAAAGAGTAAGGTTTTTACTAGAAGAATCTGCATTTTTCAAATCAAACTTCCTTGTATTAGAAGGTTTTATCAAAAAAGAATTGTTTAGTGGAATGTTTGGAATGGTAGGGCTTGCCGAAGCTGTAAATTATCTTTTAAATGCAACAAATCAAGATGATAGATTTGGATACTCAAAAGAAGCTAATGATTTAGGATTAAGAATAATAGAAAAAATTAATTCTATAGTAACTTCGTATAAATCAAAATATACAACTTGTTTTAATAGCCAACATTTAATGCATGCTCAAGTAGGAATAGACACAGATACTGGAATATCACCAGGGTGTAGAATACCAGTAGGTGAAGAACCACAACTATTTAAGCATATATTACAATCTGCGCCATATCATAAATACTTCTTCAATGGGATAGGTGATATATTTGTATTTGAAGATACCTATAAAAATAATATAGAAGCAGTAGTAAATGTAATAGATGGAGCTTTTAATAGTGGTGTAAGATATATATCAGTATACGGTGATAGCTCTGACGTAGTTCGTGTTACAGGATATTTAGTTAAAAAGTCGGAAGTAGCACAACTTGAAAAAGGAAATGCAGTTAAAAATAATGCAACAGTATTTGGAATGAATGCAAAAAATGGTGCTAAAGCCTTTGATAGAAAGCTTAGGGATTAAATATGGCAGTGGTTAACAAGATTATTCCTTTTTCATGTATAGATGGACCAGGAAATAGAACGGCAATATTTTTCCAAGAATGTAACTTTAAATGTACTTATTGTCACAATCCTGAAACTATAAAAAAGTGTATAAACTGTACTAAATGTATATCAGTTTGCCCAGTTAAGGCACTAGAAGTGAAAGATGAAAAAGTAGTTTGGAATGAAAAGATTTGTGTACAGTGTGATAATTGTATTAGAGTTTGTAATAACTTATCAACTCCTAAGACTAAAGAGTTTAGTGTAGATGAACTCTTTAATGAAATAAAGGAAATAAGCCCATTTATCCAAGGTATAACGGTAAGTGGAGGAGAATGTACTCTAAATGCTGATTTTTTAATAGGACTATTTAAAAAAGTAAAAGAAGAATTAGATCTTACTTGTTTTGTAGATACTAACGGAGGTATAGACTTAACAAATTATGAAGAACTAGTAGATGTAACGGATAAGTTTATGCTAGATGTGAAAAGTATAGATGAAAATGAGCATATTAAAATTACAGGAATTAGTAATAATATTGTTTTGAAAAATCTAAAATATCTTTTAGATAAAAATAAGCTATACGAAGTTAGAACTGTTATAGCTCCTAATTTAAAGAATGAAAAAACTGTTAAAGAAGTTTCTAATATTATTAAAAATAAGTGTAAGTATAAACTGAATGTATATAGAAAACATGGAGTAAGAAAAGAAGGTATTGATTTTCATGGTGAAACAAGTCTTAGTGAAGAAGAAATAAATAAATTTAAAAAATATATATAAAATAAAGGGTAATTACACAGTGTTAGTAATTACCCTTTAATAACTTTATTATACAGAACATCCATTTTGTCCAAGATAAGTTGATAAAAAAATTCTTAATTCAACTAAGCATAAAAATAAAATAGCACGATTTTCAAATTCATCTCGATTAAGAGGGAGGGGTTGGTTTTTAATGTCTGATGTTAAAAACTCAAGCTCCTTTAGTAATTTACTGACATTGTTAAAATCGAGGGTTGTATTAGCCATTTTAAATATAAAATCAGAAATAATATAACCTTGAGAGGGAGTAGAATTTAAAGTATATACATAAGAATATAGAGTTTCTAATATATCCCTTTGTCTCTTGATGCTTTCAATATGATTTAAAAAAAATCTAGTATCACTTAATAAATTATTATTTATATTTTCATAGGTTTGAGAAACGCTCTTGTCTATTAAATTATTCAAATTATGAAGGTCTTTATCGTACTCGGTACCTTCAGTAGGACTTTTGATAAGGTTTGAAATATCTAAAAGTATAACACGAATTTCTTCTTGGAGCTTTAACTGACCATTGTAAATTTTATCAATATTGCTTGGAATATACATATTCATAATAACGCCCATAGAAGCTCCTATAGTGAATAATAAAGATTCGTTTATAATCATATCAAAAGATACATTACCTTGAAGCAAGTAATGGGAAGATATAACAAGACACATAGCCATAACGTACTGTATATCTAAAATAAAGCAAAAAGTTATAATTATAAATGTATATACTGAGAATGAAACTAAATTAAATCCTAATGTATTAAAACATAAATATGAAAATAATGTACATAAAAGAAATCCATATACTTTTCCAAGTGCAACTTTAAGTGTTTCTTTTTTTGTATTTTTTACTGTCAAAAGTGTAATTATACCAGCAAACATGGCATATTCTAGATTTAATAACCCAGCAATAAAAGTAGCTAAAGAACTACCTAGAGCTAATTTTATTATTTTAAGTGCGTTACTTTTGTTTAACATATCAATTCTCGTATACCTCCTTAAATATTAAAATAATATTATATATTTTAACATAATTTGTATAATTTCAAAAGTACAAACTCTTTAGCCAGTACCTTATTATAGATTTATTAATATTAGTTTAGGATTTAAAGAATTAAATATACATAAATTTAATTCTAAGATACTAACATAAAAAAGGACAAAATTGCTAAACTTATTTTGGGCTAAAAAGCATATAATAAATGTAGTACTTTTAATAATCTATATTGATATTAGTATATATCTACAAGTCTGAAATAAGTTAAAAATCATAACTAAAAGGAGATTTATATGAATAATATTGTCACCTTTTCTATAATAGTTATAATATTATTAGCGAGTTTTCAAACGGTGGATTCAATACAAATATTTATGTATAAGCATAAAGACAATCCAGAAAAAATATTGAAATTTGGAACAATGCGACTAGCAACAATATTTTTAGCTATAACAGCTTTTGCGTATATGCTTGGGTTGTCCAGTTGGATTATTAATAGTATGTTAATATTAATGGCAATAGTAATTGCCACTTTTGTACTATTAATTAAACTTATGTACAAAAATAATATTAATTAAGCTACTTATATATATAAGTAGCTTTTTAATATTGACTTAAACCAATAAAAATGTTAGATTTAATGAAAATTAAATCTAATGGGGGATTAGAAGATGTCAATAAAGGTTATAAAGAAAATAGAACATAGTAATATAGCAGATATTTTATATTGTGTAAACGGAAATGTTAAAATAGACATAGAATCTAATATAGAATTAAGTGAGGGTGATTTATTTTTATTATGATAATAAGTTGTAATACGAGTGACGATAATTCCCCCAATAATTAAAGCAATAGGTCCACCGTAGTTTCTAAGAATAGGCTCTAGAACATCACTAAAACTGCCTGCTTCAGAAATCTCACTCCATACAGCACCAATAAATCCTGCCACACCTATTAAAAATACAAAACAAGATACAAATAATGCAGTACATTTAGATTTAAATACAAAGTATGATCCAACTAATACTACATAGGGAATAACTAAAGATAATGCTGATGAATTTGTAAGCAGTTCAAAAAGAATATCTATACTGCCAACACCAACTAACGGAACTACAATTAGTAAAATAAGTATTCCACATTGAACCCATAGAGCATTTATCATAGTACCATCTTCACGTTGCTTAGTTAACACTTTGTTAATTTATATTAACTATAAAAAATTAACTTCTTTATTGATTCAAAAGTAAGTGATATAATTTACTTCTGATATAAATATAAGTAAAGGGGGAAAACTCATGAAAGAACAAAATAATTATAAATACAAGAAAGATGTATTGCGTTTAGCTACATTTATAGGACAACTAATGCTCGCTAACGGAGCAGAGACTTTTAGAGTAGATGATACTGTAAAAAGGATTTGTAAATCAAGAGGGTTTTCTCATATAAATGTATTTATGGCGCCTAATACAATTATAGTGTCAGATGATAGGTTTGATGGGTATACATTTATGAAGGTGATAGAAAATAGGTGTATAAACTTAAATAAAATTGATTTATTAAATGACTTTTCAAGAAAGTTTGTAAGTCAAACAGAGATGTGCATTGATGAAGCAATAGAAACATTAATAAAACTAGATGAAGTAAGACATCACTCACAAATAGCAATAAATATATGGACTGCAATAGGCTCTTCAAGTTTTGCTGTATTAGTTGGAGGGGATAATGTAATAACATTTATGCTGACTCTAATAACATCTGTAATGGCTATGATTATATTTAATAAAGTTAAAAAAATTAGTAATATACCTGTTTTTGCAACTTTAGTATCATCCATGATAATAGGATTTTGCGGAGTAGGGCTTGTAGAATTAGGAATACTAGAAACACCAAAAATGTTAATAGTGGGGTCTATTATGCCACTTTTGCCGGGAGTACCTTTCTTAAAAGCTATAAGAGATTTAGTATCGGGAGAATTAATGTCAGGAGTTGGACGAGCAATTGATGCGGGAATTATTGCTACAGGTATAGCCGTAGGTATTGGTATGACTATGAATTTATATGTTAAGTGGGGTGGTTTATTATAATGATTTGGATGCCAATTTATATACACATAACATTTTCATATTTAGCAGCAGTTGGATTTGCAGTATTTTTAAATGCGCCCAAGAAAACACTATATGTATCAGGAGCTGTAGGAATGATATCATGGACTATATATATATTATTAATGAGATGTAACTTTGATATGATAAGTGCTAATTTTATAGCAGCTTCAATAGCATCATTACTTAGTGAAATATTGGCAAGAAAGATGAAAAAACCTACTTTATTATTTATAGTACCAGGAATAATAACTTTAATACCAGGACTTGGTTTATATAATACAATGTATTACGTTATCGAGGGGAATTTTCAACAATCATTTACTACAGGAACTAATGTTATTTTAGCAAGTGGAGCTATAGCTCTTGGAGTTATTGTGGTTTCTTCTTTATTTAGAAATCATTATTTAAATTTAAAATCTAAATTAGAAAAGATAGAAAATAAAAAGATTATTTAAAATAGAAAACGTTAGAATGAGTAAAGCCATAGTAAAACAAAAATTGTAGTTTATGGTTTTTATAATACAACAAAAATAATAGATGAAAGATGCTTTTAGAACAGTAATATATGCAGTAGGGTTCATATTTATAGGATATGCTATGATAATATATGCAATAAAACAAGTCACAACTATGAATAATATCAAACTTGGGAAAAAGTAAATTAAAAATACTAAATAGTAGTAAATAATAATTAAGGAGTTTATCTCAAAAAATTGGGATAAACTCCTTAATTATTATTTGGCAAAATATGAAGTATTTATGTAAGAGAAGTATTACAAGTAAATGTTATTAATTGATGTTATAAAAATTACTAAGTGGGTATAAATAAAAATATAAGTAATGAAATATTACAAAAGGGATAGGAGAAAATAAAGATGCAAGAATTATACGATATAATAATAATAGGTGGAGGTCCAGCTGGATTATCAGCAGGAATTTATGCAGGTAGAGCAGCTTTAAAAACATTAATTATAGAAAAAGAATATGTAGGAGGACAAGCAGTTAAAACATTAGAAATTGCTAACTACCCTGGAATACTAGATATTGATGGACCTAGTTTAGCAAATAATATGAGACAACAAGCTGAAAATTTTGGAGTTGAATTTGAATATGATGAAATAATATCTATGGATTTGGAT
The DNA here is from genome assembly GCF_051659545.1 of Romboutsia sp. GTDB lineage: Bacteria > Bacillota > Clostridia > Peptostreptococcales > Peptostreptococcaceae > JBOFOR01. The sequence continues at coordinate 9,339 of NZ_JBOFOR010000158.1, forward strand.
AGTAAAATAAAATCAATAAAAACAAGAAAAACTTTACTTAGATCTAAGTCAATAATAATTGCAACAGGGGCTAAGCCAAGACAAATAGGATTTATAGGTGAAGATGAATTTTATGGAAAAGGTTTGTCCTATTGTGCAACTTGTGATGGAGGTTTTTATAGAAACTTAGATGTATTTGTGGTTGGAGGAGGGTACTCTGCAGCTGAGGAATCTTTATTTTTAGCAAGGATAGCAAGGAAAGTTACAATACTTGTTAGAAAATCAAAGTTTTCTTGTGCTAAATCTATTGTTGATAAAGTATTAGCAAATGATAAGATAGAAGTTAGGTTTAATACTGAAATTACTGAAATTAGTGGAGATTTACAACCAACATACTTAGAATATACAAACACCATGACTAATGAAATCGGCAGATATAAACTTTCAAATGACGATAGAGCTTTTGGAATATTTGTATTAGCAGGCTACATACCAAATACAAATATATTTAAGAATAAAGTTAAACTAGATAAGTATGGATATATACCTACTGATAATAATATGAAAACAAATATAGATGGAGTATATGCTGTGGGAGACTTAAGAGAAAAATCACTTAGACAAATAGTTACAGCTGTATCTGATGGCGCAATAGCAGCAACTGCTAGTGAAAAATACTTAGAGGAAAGCAGTCAGATTTTACAAACTTCAGATAAAAAAGTTTTATTATTAGTATAATAAATACTCCCTTTGTATTTGTAAAATATTTATTAAACAATAGGTTCTACAAAGACAAAGGGAGTTGAAATTTGTACGCTTAAAGTAGAAATCAAAGAAAGATGATTACTAAAGTCATAATATAAGAAAAATATACTAGTATTTCGTAGTATATTTTTCTTATGTAAAATTGCTAATCAAGTATATGTCTAGCAACTTTATATTTAATTGAATAGCTTAACTTTTTAGTTCAAGCTAAAAGAAATACTATTCCTTTATCTCGTCCTTTTCACTTTTGTATACTTCTTCTAAGTTTTCTTCATCCTTTGAAAGTTTTTCACTAACTTCCTTTGTATACTCCTGCTTACACTTTTTACTTAAAGAACAAAATACGCTATCTGTTTTCATAAAAATCTCCCCTTATTATATCTATAATTTTAATATATACAGTAGATAGTACTCAGAAATAGTTTATAAGTCTTATAACTATAATAATTTATAGTATCCCCCTAGAAAAACTGTAAATGATTACTATATTTAAATAGATACCCACAAAAATAGAGTTTAATCATAGTAATAAAAAAAATTATAAATAAATCTAATTTCGAAAATATAATACATAAAAATATACAATTGTTGAAGCAACTGTGATTATTGACTATAATTATCGTATAAAGTGTTTTTTGAAAATTTAAACACTAGTTTTAGAATTTTATAGTAAGAATATAAAAAATAAACACAAATGACTGAGGGGATGAAACTATATGATTAGTAAGGTAAAAAAAATATTCCACGGGCTTCAAGTAAGGTTAATAATTATATTAGGGGGGATTTTAGTTGCTATATTTTTAATTTCTGGAATTGTCATTGCCAACTACAGTAATGATGCTTTTAGCGAAAATGAAGCGACTATACTACAAAAAACAAATCAAAACACATCTTTACAAATTAAAAACTACATTGACACATATTCTACTATGATGAAGCAATTAGCTGTAGACCCTACATTAAAGAAAACTATGCTAGAATTAAAAATAGGGCAAAATGTTAAACAATCTGAGTACTTTGATGAATCATTAAACTTAATAAAAAATAGTGCTAAACTAGATTCCAAGAATATATTAGCCATATATTATGGAGATGAAGATTCAAAGCAATTACTAGATTCTAATGGAGTAATTACATCAGATGATCCAACTTATGATGTAACTTCTAGAGACTGGTATATTGGAGCTAAAGATAACTATTTCTTCATAACTGAGCCATATGAAGATGTGGACTCAGGGGAACAAGTAATATCTATTTCTGTAAGTGTAAAAGATGAAGAGGGCAATTTTTTAGGAGTAGTATCTATAGATATACTTATTACTGTAGTTTCAGATATGGTAGCTAACACAACTCTTGGTAATACTGGGTATTATACAATGGTTACAAATGAAGGCATAATATTATCTCATAAAGATAAATCTTTATTATTAAAGAATATTAATGATATAGGCCTTGATAAAAATATTTTAACAAATTTAAATAACAATAAAAACGATATTACATATTTCAAATTTAGAAATCAAGAAAATGTAGGTTCTATAATAGATATACCAGGAATTAATTGGAAATTAGTAGGATCATTACCAGCAAGTGAATTTAATGCAAATACTACAAATGCTTTAAATAAAATCATATTAATTTGTATTGTTTCTTTAATAGTAATGTTACTAGCATTAGTTTTAGTAGCTAGAATGATAACTAAACCGATAAGAAAATTAATAATAGCAACCAATAAAATGGCTCAAGGTGATTTAGATGTTGAAATTGATGTTAATAGCAATGGTGAAATAGGGACATTATCTAAGAATTTATCTACATTAGTAAATAGATTAAAAGAGAATATTCAATATATTAATGAAGTTTCAGGAGCTTTAAAAGATTTATCTAATGGAAATCTATCTATTAAATTAAAGCAACGCTATGATGGTGAATTTGTAACATTAAAGAATTCATTAATGTCATTATCTGTAACATTTACTAATGTAATGAATGAAATTATAACTATATCTAATGAAGTTGCTAATGGAGCGAATCAGATAAATGAAGCTTCACAAATATTAGCATTAGGAGTTGAAAATGAAACAATTCTTACAGATAATATTTCAATAACTATAGAAAAAGTCTCAAAAGATCTTTCTACATTATCATTAGATTCAAGGGAGGTTAACAAATTCTTTACGAAAGTGAATTCAGAAGTAATTAGTTGTAACAACTCAATGAATCAAATGCTTGGTTCTATGGAAGAAATACAAGTTACTTCTAGCGAAATTAAAAAAGTAATAAAAGTTATAGAAGATATAGCTTTTCAGACAAATATCTTAGCTTTAAATGCAGCAGTAGAAGCAGCAAGGGCAGGTGCTTCAGGGAAAGGTTTTGCAGTTGTAGCAGATGAAGTACGAAACCTTGCAGCTAAGAGTTCAGATGCTGCAAAAACTACTACAGAATTAATTGGAAATTCTATTGAAAAAGTTAACCATGGTAAATCTTTAACTGATACAATAGCTAAATCTTTAAATTCAATAACTGGGCAAAGTGAAAAAGTAGGTACGCTTATAAATAGTATTTCAACTTCAATATCAAAGGAGGCAACAAGTATTGAGAGTGTAGCTGAAAATATGCAACAAATTTCAGAGGTAGTTCACAATACATCATCAACAGCACAAGAGATTGCAGCAGCGAGTGAAGAATTTTCTAGCCAAGCAAAAGTACTTACAGAAATTACAGGAAAGTTTAATTGCTAATCAGACTTAAATATAAAATAGTATATTGCATTTTAAAAAGGTATAAATATATAAACTTATTTATACCTTTTCTTGTTGTGTATATTTCAATTAAATATTTAATTAAATAATAGATGCACCAATGATTAGAATAGAAAATAAAGGGAATAAATAATCTAAACTTAAAAAGGAGAGATTAAAATGATAAAAAAAGCAACATTTGCTGGAGGATGCTTTTGGTGTATGGTTAAGCCATTTGATAAATATAAAGGAGTAGAAAAAGTAGTAGCAGGATATACAGGGGGAAATATTGAAAATCCAACTTATGAACAAGTTTGTACTGATACCACAGGACATATAGAGGCAGTACAAATCACATATAATGATGAATTAATAACTTATAATAAATTACTAGATATATTTTGGAAGCAAATAGATCCAACTGATGAAGGAGGACAATTTAATGATAGAGGACAGAAGTATAAGACATTTATATTTTACCATGATGAAAATCAAAAAATAGTAGCCTTAGAATCTAAGAGAATATTGGAAGAAAGTGAATTATTTGATAGCCCAATAAAAACTCAAATAGTAGCAGCGAAAAAGTTTTATGAAGCAGAAGAGTATCATCAAAATTATTATAAGAAAAACTTGATAAACTATGAAATGTACTTCAGAGGTTCTGGAAGGTATGACTTTATAAAAGATAATTGGGACAAAAATAACATTAGAAGAGAAGAACTAAAGAATATTTTAACACCAATACAATTTGAAGTTACACAAAATGATATGACTGAACCCGCTTTTCAAAATGAGCATTATAATAACAAAGAAGAAGGCATATATGTAGATATAGTAAGCAAAGAAGTACTATTTTCTTCTAAAGATAAATTTGACTCAGGTTGCGGATGGCCTAGTTTTACAAAATCAGTAGATGAGGATAGTATAGTGGAAAAAAGTGATTTTTCTCAGGGAATGTATAGGATTGAAGTAAGAAGTAGAGATGCAAATTCTCATTTAGGGCATGTATTTGATGATGGTCCAAAAGAAAGTGGAGGATTAAGATATTGTATAAATTCAGCTTCATTAGAATTTATTCTTAAAAATGAAATGAAAGATAGAGGATATGAACAATATTTATATATCTTTGAAGATAAAACAACAGAGTAGTAGTTTTAATAATTAAAAGGTGATACTACTATAAAAATAATAACTAGTATATAATAGAATGAGGAAAAACTACAAATATTAAGGAGTAATATTATGTCCATAAAAATGATGCACCATGTATGTATTCAAACTGAAAAATACACAGAATCTCTAGATTTTTATACTAGAATCTTAGGATTTGAAGTAATAAGTGAAACACCAAACTTTCATAATAGAGATTTTAACACATGGTTAAAGCTAGGGGAATTTATGATAGAACTTCAAACACCAAAACAAGGAGATACATTAAATAAATGGAGTAATCTAAATGAAGGAATAGTGCACATGTGTTTTTTAGTAGACAATGTTGAAGAAGAATACGATAGAATCAAATCTTTGGGATATAATAGCTTTAAGATAAAAAATGGAAAAGTTGTATATGATGTAGAAGGTGAAAAATTAATGAAAATTAAAGCACCAGAAGGCACAGAAATTGAAATGAGAGATACCGATATATAGATAAATATAAATAGCTACCCTTAATTTAAGGGCAGCTATTTATATTTAAAATTTAATGTAAATTAATTCTTTTTCGTTATATCTAGCAATAGCATAAATAAGATCAGAAAGTCTATTAATATACTTTAGTAAAAGAGGACTTACATTATCAACTTTACTAAGAGTGAAGATTCTTCTCTCAGCTCTTCTACAAATAGTTCTAGCTACATGTAAATTAGCAGATAATAAGCTAGATCCAGGAACAATAAAAGCATCAACTTTATCAATTTTTTTAATATAGTCATCTATTATAGTTTCAAGATTTTTAATATCATCCTCGGAGACACCATTTTTATATAAGCCTTCTTTTTTAGTAGCAAGCTCTCCAGAAACTGAAAACAACTTTAATTGAATATTTTTTAATATTTTCTTATCTTCATTTTCTGAATAATGTGTGCAAAGACCTATGTATGAATTTAGTTCATCAAGAGTACCGTAAGATTCTACCCTTATATCATCTTTGTCAATTCTTGAGCCATCATATAAAGATGTTTGACCTTTATCTCCAGTTTTTGTATATATTTTCAAAATAACAACCCCTTATTAAAATATTTTATAATTATTCTTTATAAAATATATATACCCATATAAATATAATAAATTCAAGTTAATATAAATTATATTAGTTGCAATAGAGAAGCTACAAATACATACATACATACATATGTATGATACTGTCTAAATAGAGAAATTTGATATTTTTCCAATTAATGATAAAATATATAGGTAAGCAGATAAAACTTATTTGAGAGTAATTTTAGATAAGTTAAAGGGGAGGATTATTAGAAATAATGAAAAAAATTAGTGGTTTAGCAAAATTTGAGTTTGTAGTAGCAGTATTATTATTCTTGTATGCTTTTGTAAACAAAACAGGAATACTTAATTCAATATTTTTTGGTATAGTAGGGGTGGTATTTTTATCAAATGCTATATCAAAGCTTAGTGATAAAAAATAGCTTGGTAAATTATTTAAATTATGCTTTCTTAATATTAAATAATATAAATAACAATAAAGGACTTACTATTTATAGAAAGTCCTTTATATAATCATTTACCACAAACTAGTTTTCTTACAAATTCTGTTTTAGGATTTTCAATAATTTGATTTGGAGATGCGTATTGATGTATCTGTCCACCGTCCATAACCACCACCTTAGTACCAAGCTTAAGAGCTTCTTTTATATCATGTGTAATAAAAATTATAGTAACATTAAGTGTTTTGTGAATTTTAATAATGGCTTCTTGTAATAACTTCCTTGTGATTTCATCTACTGCACCAAAGGGTTCATCCATTAATAAGATTTCTGGTTTTGCAGCTAAAGCTCTTGCTATTCCAACTCGTTGTCTTTGCCCTCCAGACAATTCACTTGGATATCTATATAACATATCTTGGCTTAATCCAACAATACTTATAAGTTTATGGATGTTTTTTAATATTTCATCTTTATTTTTAACCTTACTTAGATTTGGAACATAACCAATATTTTTCTCAATATTCATATTAGGAAAAAGTCCAATCTCTTGAATTACATATCCTATTTTTCTTCTTAACTGTATTTGGTCAACTTTAGAAATATCTTCATCATTAACGTAAATATTACCACTCTCAGGCTTTAATAGTCCGTTAATTAGCTTGAGAACAGTAGTTTTTCCACAGCCAGAGCTTCCGATTATAGTCAAAAACTCTCCTCTATTTACAGTTAAATTAAAATTATTTAAGACTATATTATTCTCATAGGATTTAGTAACATTATCAAAAAATATAACTCTATCATGTGACATAATATGCCTCCACTATTTTATTAAGCCTTTTTGTTTTAAAAATTCTTTTGCTATTTGATTTTCAGGTTCTTTATTAGTTTCTAATTTGTAGTTTAATTTAGACATTTCATCTGAATTAATAATATTATCCATTTTAGCTAATACTTTTTCTAACTCAGGGTGCTTTTTCAATACATCTTCTCTTATTACAGTTCCGCAATAATAAGTTTGAAAGAATTTTTTATCATCTTGAAGTAAAACAACATCAGATGCAGATAGTTGACCATCAGTAGTAAATACATTCATTACATCAATTTGTTTTGAATTTATAGCATCGTATTTAAGGCCAATATCTAAATCAGTTGATTTTTTAAAATTGAAGTTATAAGCTTTACATAAAGAGTCATAGCCATCATCTCTTTCGTAGAAATCATATTCTGCACCAAAACAAAGCTCTGATGAATATTTTGATAAATCTGAATATGATTTAATATTATATTTGTCAGCAATATCTTTTCTAATAGCTAGGCCATAAGCATTATTGAATCCATATAAACCACACCATTTTAAATTATAATTTTCTTCGTATTTTTTACCTAACTCTTTGTATAAAAGATCTTCTTTAGGAATATTTTTTTCTTTAAGAATAAAACTCCAAGCCGTACCTGTATATTCAGGATACATATCAAATTCGCCCTTTAGTAGTGCAGGATGTATATTGCTAGTTCCGCCACCAACACCTTTAGTAATATCTACTTTTAAGTTAGTGTCTTGTTCAATTAATAATTTTAACATCTCAGCCAATATAAATTGTTCAGACATAGGTTTAGTTGCAAGTTTTATTGTATCTACATTTTTTTCGTCTTTTTTTGAACATCCCATTGCCGTTATTGAAGTCATAGCAATTATCATAGTTACCGATAAAATTTTTTTAAAATAGCTTTTACTTTTCATTAAGCCACCTCCTAATATTTATACCAATCTCCATTTCTTTTTTATAAATTTCTCAATACTTCCAATAATTAAATCCACTACAGAAGCTAAAAGTGCAATTAGTAAACTTCCAGCTATAGTCATAGCAGAGTTGTTAGTTGTTATGCCTCTATAGATTGCAACACCAAGCCCTCCAGCTCCAATAAAAGAAGCAATACCTGCAAGTGCTATAGTCATAACTACCATATTTCTAAGGCCTGACAATATTACAGTTGTTGCTAAAGGAATTTTTACTTTTAATAGAATCTGAATTTCAGTACTACCCATACCTTTTGCAGCTTCAATAATAAAAGGGTCTATTGTTTCTATACCAGTATATGTACTTCTAACCATTGGTAATAATCCGTAGATAGTTAAGGCTATTATTGCACTAGTGTTTCCAATACCTGATATAGGTATTAAAAAACCAAGTAGTGCTATAGATGGTATGGTATAGATAAAATTTATAATAGACATAACTATTGGAGTTGTTTTTTTATAATAACTAATAATTAACCCTAAAAGTATTCCAAAAACAGAGGCTATAAATATTGAAATTCCAGAAATTATTAAATGTTGAATTGTTACTTCCATAAAAAAATCACTTCGCTGTAAGTATAAGTTAATTACTTCATTAAACATAATTACCGTTCTACTAAAGCTATCTAAATATACTCATGAGTATCTAAATATATTCACCAATAACATTTAGCCCTAAGAACACCACATTCTTAGATTTAATTCACCTTATATAATATTTCTATTATATAAGCCTGCTGGGTTCTAATTAATATTAACTAGTCCATATCAGTTCATCCTATTTAAGATGGCGTGAACTACGCAATGATTATTTTTTTATATTCTATATCCCCTCCAAAATATATCTATCAAACCTAAAGTAGCCTTTCTTTATTATTTTATTTAATATTTTTTTAGTTGGTTCTAGATTATCTTTTCTAGCTATATTTATTGCACTATTCACATCTCTAAGTATTGTTGTATTACAAGATACACAAGTAAACGCCCTTATACTTGGGTCTTTCTTTTCTTTATTCCCACATATACAACAAGTTTTTGTAGTGTCTTTTTCATTTACAACAACATATGCCTTATTTGACTTTTCCATAGTCCAACTAAGTATTTTTCTAAACATACCTATTAAAGATTGATTTAGCATTCCCCTATGCATATTCTTGTCACTTGCTACTTCAAGTGTAGGTGTATAATCACCTATTATTGCTTTATCATAATTTCTAGCTATATAATTCGCTATACTATACATAATTAACTTAATCTGTTCTCGTCTTTTATGGTATAGCTTATCTAATGTATTATTTAATTTTAGATACCTTTTACTCTGTAAATAATATTTACTACCATGTTCTGTATATTTCAGCTTATTTTTTCTATTACACAAATCTCTTTTAGATTTAACTTCATCTATTAGCTTATCAAAATATTTGACTTGATATAATTTTTCAAATTCAAAAGTAGTTCCTGTATTATCAATAGCTACGAATAGATTTTTATGATTTGGATCTATTGATATCCATGTTTTAACTTCCTTATTTGACAGACTTTCTTTTTCTATTGTAAATATGGCATAAAAATCCCCCCCCTGTTGCTTACAAAGTCTAAAGTTTTTTATTTTCTCATTTTCTCTTAAATCAAACTTTTCTTTTAAATACCCTTTTACATGAACTTGTTTATTAAGTTCATTTTTTCCTAAAGATATTCTTAAATTTCTACTGTCAAGTAGCTTAAATCATTTATTGGGTTCATCATAAAATAATGAAAACCACTTTTTCTTAAATGACCTGAAATTTGGATAAGAACAATTTTTATTAAAGAATTTTTCATAAGAATCCTTAACTCTAATTGCAGTATTTTTAAGTGGTGATGAGTGTACAGAATATAAAAATATATTTTCTGATTTCATTTTAGTAGCATAATTTCTTAAATTTCGTCCACTCAAAAGCTTTTTCTCACTACCATTTTTATAATCATCTATCGTAACTTGAAGTAGTTGATTGTATAGCCAATTACATATTTTAGATTGACCATCAAGTATTTGTGAGTCTTTGTTATCAAATACTACTTCTATTTTCTTAGCATATATCATAACCTAAGCCTGTACCTTATCATCTATATAGTCACACTCACTATTTCTAAACATTGCTAAATTTGTATCTTTTATTTTTTTTGACTTGTGGCTTCTACTACCATATAGTTTTGATGAGAATACCGTAATCACAGACAGTACATCTTCTACTAATTCTTCTTCATATATTTTATCCTCTGTATGATTTATGACTTCTATTTTAACATTGTATATAGAGCATAATTCTTCTATCATTTCATATCCAAATCTTATTAACCTATCCTTATAATTAATCACTATTCTATCAATTTCCTCACTACATATTAAAGCTATTAATTCTTTTAACCCTTTTTTATTGTAATTTAGTCCACTACCTAAGTCTGATATAACTTTAAATTGATATCCTTTGGCAATACAATAATTACTTACATTCTCTATTTGTCTTTCTAAATCTTGTTTTTGGTTAGATGATGAAACTCTACAATATGCTATAGTTATTTTAAAACTATCATCTTCTTTACACTTGAATCTAATTAAATCATTTTTATCATATCTTCTATGTTTTCCAGTGGTTCTGTATGAAGTTATTTTTCCTTCATTTTCCCATCTCCTCATTGTGGGTACGGATACCCCTAAGAATTCACTTGCTTCTCTTATATTTAACATATTTAAGCACCTCCTAAATATATTATTTACAAAAGAAGTTAATTAAATTCATGTTGATTTAATTAGTATTAAGTATTTTTATTTATACTGCTTTAGTACCCCCTATATATCCTTAATAATATTTTTATGAAATAATATAAGTGATTATGATTCATTAATTATATAATATTAAGCTAGTAGTGAACTACTCACCACTTAACTACCTACGGTAACGTTTGAAGTGGGAGCTTCTTGGTCAATAGTACCATTGTACTAAGTATCTCCAAGCTTATAGGATAGTTCCTATCCCAACTGTATACCAAAATTATATAGCTAATT
>NZ_JBOFOR010000159.1:0-5614 GCF_051659545.1 Romboutsia sp.
CCTTAAAAGATAAAAATAGAAGTTAATAAAAGGCTATATTCCAATTATGGAGTATAGCCTTTTAGATGTGCAAGAAAATAAAGTGATTATTTACAAATAATATGGAATAAAAAGGTAATATATAGTATATTGGAGACAAGCATAAGAAAAAAATTACTTAAGGGGGGGACTGGGATGAAATTACAAATAAAACAAAAAGTAATGGAACTACAAAATGAAATGATAACTTCAATTGTAGAGTGTATACAAATACCAAGTGTAATAAGTGAAGCGAAAGAAGGTTTCCCATTTGGGGAAAATATAGATAAAGCTTTAAGACATACATTAAAAATGTGCGAGTCTTTAGGGTTTAGAACAGTTTACAAAGATGGATACTATGGATATGCTGAAATAGGTGAAGGGGAAGAGCTAATAGGAATATTAGGGCACCTAGATGTAGTACCAGAAGGAGAACTTGAAAGTTGGGATATTCCACCATATGAAGGGGTAATAAAAGATGAAAAACTATATGGTAGGGGAACTCAAGATGACAAAGGACCTACAATAGCAGCAATCTATGCAGTAAAAGCATTGATGGATTTAGGAGTTAAGTTTGATAAGAGAGTAAGATTTATATTTGGGACTGATGAAGAAAACCTTTGGAGATGTATTCAAAAGTATTCTAAAAATAATGAAGAAATACCAAACTATGGATTTACTCCTGACTCAAAATTCCCAATGATAAATGCAGAGAAAGGATTATTACAAGCACTATTAGTATGTGAAGAAGAAAGTTCTGTAAACTTAAAATTAGGAAACGCATTTAATTCTGTACCAGATAAAGCTGTGTACAATGATATAAGCTTAGAAGAAGTAAAAATAGAATTAGAAAAGCTAGGCTTTGATTACACTACCCTAGAAAAGGGGATATGTGTAATAGGAACTGGAGTGCATTCACAAGTATCTGACTCAAAGGATGCTAAAAATGCTATATCTAGATTATGTATGGCACTTAATAAAGCAGGTGTAAAAAGCAAGGCAATAGACTTTATAGCTGAAGTTATAGGTGAAGATGCTAATGCAAACAATATAGTAGAAAACTGTAAAGATGAAGTATCAGGAAACTTAACCTTCAATATAGGAAAGTTAGAACTAACTGAAGAAAAACAAGTTATTTCAGTAGATATAAGAATACCTGTTACTTTTGAAAAAGAAATAGTAGTAAATAATTTAACAGAAAAAGCTAAGGCTTACGGATTAAAATATGAAGAGTACGATTGGTTAAAATCTATCTACGTACCAGCAGACAACTTCTTAGTAAAAACCTTAAGAGCAGTATTTGAAGAAGAAACTGGATTAGATTCTACACCATTATCTTCAGGTGGAGCTACTTATGCTAGAGCATTAGACAACTGTGTTGCATTTGGAGCAGTATTCCCAAATGCACCTAAAACTGAGCATCAACCTAATGAGTATGTGGTAATAGATGATTTAATGCATGCAGCACAAATTTATGGACTAGCTGTATACGAATTATTGGAAGGAAAATAATAAGTTGACTTATTATACTAATAAACCTATAATCAAATTGTAAAATAAAATATTAGCTAGGGGCGCCTTTTGGCTGAGAGATGAATTTAATTCATTAACCCTTGTACCTGATCTGGATAATACCAGCGTAGGAAAGCTTAGATAAAACTATAATATGTAGATAGAATTATATTATAACGTAATTAAAGGCTATATTCCAATGTTGGAGTATAGCCTTTTTTGAGCTGAGCGAATTTTTATTTGATTTTATAGACAAAAGTGGAGGGGTAAAATGAGAAATTACAAAGTACCAACATTAACAATTGCAGGATCAGACAGTTCAGGAGGAGCTGGAATTCAAGCAGATTTAAAGACTTTTAGTGCAATAGGGACTTATGGAATGAGTGTTATAACAGCAATAACAGCTCAAAATACACAAGGGGTGTTTTTAGTAGAAGACATTAGTGTGGAAATGATAAAAAAACAAATAGAAGTAGTATTTGATGATATACCACCTAGAGCTTTGAAAATAGGAATGGTATCAAGCGAAAATATAATAAGAGAAATTGCTAACACTCTTAAAAAATACAACCCAGAGTATTTAGTAGTAGACCCTGTTATGATATCAAAAAGTGGATATTCATTACTTCAGCCAGAAGCTAAAAAGAGTTTAATAGAAGAATTAATACCAATGGCTTATATAATAACTCCAAACGTACCAGAAGCAGAAGAAATAACTGGAATAACAATAAATAACTTAGAAGATATGAAAGCAGTGGGTAAAAAGATATTAGCACTTGGACCTAAATACGTATTGATGAAAGGTGGACACTTAGAAGGAGATGCGGTAGATGTTCTTATAGGTGAAAATACTTTTGAAATATTTAAGGGAGAAAGATTAGATAGAAAAAACACTCATGGAACAGGATGTACACTATCTTCATCAATAACCTCTCATTTGGCTCTAGGATATGACATAGTAGAAGCAGTTAAACTTAGCAAAGAGTATATAACAGAAGCTATAAGAAACAGTTTTGACATAGGTCATGGAGTAGGACCAGTTCATCATTTTTATAAACTTGAAAAGTAAATATCAGGGGGGAATTAAAAATGTATAAATTAATAAATGAAGTTAGACAAAAAAATCCATTAGTACTTCACTATACTAATGAGGTAACAATAAATGATTGTGCAAATATTACTTTAGCAATAGGTGCAAGCCCACTTATGAGTTATTCTTATGAAGAAGTTGAAGAAATAGTTCAAGTTGCAAGTTCAGTAGTAATAAATATTGGAACTATGAACTCAGCAAACTTAGAGTTATTTATAAAAGCAGGTAAGGCTTGTAATAAGTTTAATAAACCAGTTATTTTAGATCCAGTTGGTGTATTTGCTACAAAAACAAGAAGTGATTTTACTAATAGATTACTAAATGAAGTTAAATTTGATGTAGTAAAAGGAAATGCAGCAGAAATTAAATACATTGGTGGATTTAATGTAAATGGAAAAGGTGTAGATTCTTTTGATGATGAAGAAAATCTAGATGAAGTAATAAAAGCTGTAGCAAAAAAACTTGAGTGCATAGTCGTAGCAACAGGAAAAGTAGACTCAATTACTGATGGAGAAAAGGTTTGTAAAATAGATAACGGAACTGCAAAGCTAAAGAGCATAACAGGAACAGGATGTATGAGTGCAAGTTTAATAGGAAGTTTTATAGGAGCTTGTGAAGATAAATTCAAAGGAGCTACTATGGGTGTGCTAAGTATGTCTTTAAGTGGAGAACTAGCAAATAGTGAAAATCCATCAATAGGAAACTTTAAAGTTAAATTAATGGATACAGTGTATTCATTAAACAGTGATATATATGAAAAATATGCAAAGGTGGAAACAATATAATGAAATTTACAGAGTATTTGTTTGAAGAAAATAAAGAATTATGGGAGCAGTATTTAGTTCATCCATTTATAACTGAAATTGGAGAAGGAACTTTACCTAAAGAAAAGTTTTTAAATTACTTAATACAAGATTACTTATACCTAAAAGAATTTGTAAGGGTATTTGCTATGGGTGTAGTAAAGGCTAAAAGTATAGAGGAAATGAAACTTTTTTCAAGTGCCATTGGTGGAAGTATAGAGGATGAAGCAGCAACTCACATAAAATACATGGAGCAACTTGGGGTAAGTATTGAGGATGCAGAAAAATGTTATTTAAAAATTAATAATAGAAGTTACGTAAGCTATATGCAGTCGATATCTTTAACAGGTAGCCTTAAAGAAATAGTAATGGCAACTCTTCCATGTACATGGAGTTATTATTTCATAGGGGAATATTTATTAGAAAACTATAGAGATAACTTATTAGAAAACTACTATGGAGATTGGATAAAGTCTTACTCAGGTCATGAGTTTAAAGATGTTGTAGAAAAATGGATAGATTATACTAACGAATTATGTAGTAATTTAACACAAGATGAAAAAGTAAGTCTAAATACTATTTTTAATCAAGCTAGTATATATGAAATGGACTTTTGGGAGATGGCATATGAAGATTTATTAGAAAAGGAGATGGTATAATGTCTATATTAATAATAGCTTTTACACTACTAGTATTAGGGATATATTTTAAGGAAATAAGAAAAACAAAATTCACTACTAAAAAAATAGTAGCGATAGGGATGTTTAGTGGAATAGCATTTATTTTAAGTATGATTCAATTTATTCAATATCCTCAAGGTGGAGGAATAGCATTATTATCAATGATGCCAGTAATGTTAGTAGCTTTATTGTATGGCAAAGGTGAAGGATTAACTGCAGGTTTAGTCTACGGAGGATTAAAGCTATTAAATGGTGCATATATAGTTCATCCAGTACAATTAATATTAGACTACATATTAGCAAACATAGTTTTAGGTTTTGCAGGAAGCTTTGGTAGAGAGAAAAAATCACATGCGATACTTGGGTGTTTAATGGCTAGTATGTTAAGTGTAGCGTGTAGTGTTTTATCTGGGGTAGTATTTTTCGGGGAATATGCTCCAAAAGGTATGAACGTATGGTTATACTCATTTTTATATAACATTTCAAGTGTTGGTGTAGAAGGAATACTATGTTCAATAGCTATAGCTTTTATGCCACTTGCAAGAATAGCTAAAGAAGCTAAATTAAATACTGGAGTTAAAATTGACAATAAATCTGCACAATAGAGGAGAAGATATGGATAAATTAAAGGTTTACTTAGTAACAGATTCAAAAATCTTAGAAGGAAGAGATTTTTATGAGGCAATAGAGGACTCTCTAAAAGCAGGAATTAAAACAATACAGTTGAGGGAAAAAGATTTCCTAGGAAATGAGTTTTTAGAGAGAGCTTATAACTTAAGAGTGTTAACTAGAAAATATGATGCTTTATTAATAATTAATGATAGAGTAGATATAGCTATGTTAGTTGATGCAGATGGAGTCCATGTAGGGCAAAAGGATATACCTGCTAATGAGGTTAGAAGGTTAATCGGACCTGACAAAATACTAGGAGTATCTGCTAAAAATATTACTCAAGCTAAAAAGGCAAAAGAAGATGGAGCAGACTATATAGGTGTTGGTGCAATGTTTACTACTTCTACTAAATTAGATGCAGATAGTGTAAGCAAGGATGATTTGAAGAAGATAATGGATGAAGTGGATATACCTATAATTTGTATAGGTGGTATTACTTTGGAAAATAAAGGTGAATTAGACAATTTTAATGTAGCAGGATATGCAGTAGTTTCAGCTATATTAGGAGCAGAAAATATATATGAAGAATCAAAAAAGTGGATGAAAGCATAGCTTTCATTTACTTTATATGATATAAAATAAAAAGCTCTAACAATACATAAGTGTAAGGTTAGAGCTTTTTATCTATTTAATTAGTTGAAAATGATATTATTTTTCAACAGTCTGATCTTTATTATATAAATTTTCTAATTGTTCATTCTCTTTTGAAAGATTTTCGCTTATTTCCTTTGAATATTGAACTTTACATTTCTTACTTAATGAACAAAACATACTACTAGTTTTCACAAAAATCACTCCTTATATATTTAAATATGAATGGATAAGTTTTATAAAAGTTA
>NZ_JBOFOR010000160.1:0-10569 GCF_051659545.1 Romboutsia sp.
AATAAGATGATTAAGGTATAAACTAAAAAAGTATATACTTTTAGTTTATAATTGATTATTTTGTTTTTTTAATGATATTAAAAGTATTTTTAGTATCGTCAGAAAATTATATTGTAATTCACTTTGACTGAATAGTTACCATAAATTTTAATATAAAAATACTATAAAGCTGTGAAATATGTCTTATCTCTGGGCACCTGAGACATATGGAGCTAGTGGTGCAACCGGCTATAGTTTTCTGTATAAAATCAGAAGGTTATAGCTATTTTTTGTCTAAAATATTAATGAAATGGGAGATGAACATGGAAGACACAACGGAAGACACAATTGATTTAATGGAGTATTTTGCAATTATAAAAAAGAGGTTTTGGATAATTGCACTAATGACAATTATAGCCTCAGTTGTAAGTGGAGTCATAAGTTTTTTCGTATTAAAACCTATATACGAAGCAAAAACTACGCTTATTGTAAACACAGAAAAAACACAAGATTCACAATTGGTAACAGGAGATCAATTCATGGTAACTCAAAAATTAGCAGTTACTTATGGGGAAATAATAAAATCTAGAACAGTATTACAATCTGTAATAAGAAATCTAAGTTTAGATGAGACCTATGAAGAATTGATATCAAAAATATCTGTATCAGCAGTTAAAGACACTCAAATAATTAGTATAATCATCCATGATACAAATCCCAATAAAGCTAGAGACATAGCTAATCAAATTCCAACAGTCTTCACATCAGAAGTAAAAAGAATAACTAATGCAAATAAGGTGGAAGTGATAGATAGAGCCATAACACCAGAAGTACCTGTAAAACCTAATAAAACTATGAATGTTGCAATATCAGCAGTACTTGGTGTAATGCTAGGACTATTCATAGTATTTTTATTAGAATATTTAGACAACAAAATCAAGACACTACAAGACATAGAAAAACACTTAGGACTACCAATATTAGGAGTAATACCTAATGAAAATTTGGTGAAATAGGAGGATATGATGAAAAAACTTATAAGTATACAAAATCCAAAATTCCCTATTTCAGAAGCCTACAAGGCTATTAGAACTAATATTGAGTTTTCTATTTTAGACAAGAATGTGCTTATACTAGATGGCGATTTAAGGAATCCTAGCGTACATAGAATGTTTGGAATAAGTAATATAAAAGGACTTACAGATATACTAGTAAGCGGAAAAGATTTCTTAGAATGTGTGCATGCAACAGAAGTAACAAATTTACATGTGCTAACGTATGGACCAATACCTCCTAACCCATCAGAAATGCTTTCATCTAAAAAAATGAAAGACTTTGTAAAATGAATAAAACAATATTATGATTATATATTTATTGATGCTCCACCTATAGGCATAGTAACAGATGCAGGTATTATATCTACATATACAGATGGATGTATATTTGTAGTAGGGTCAAAAGAATCAGATATAGGTCTTGTTAAGCTATCAAAGGAAAGATTAGAAAGTATTGGTGCCAATATTATAGGCACTATATTAAACAAATTTGAAGCTAATGGTAGTGATTATGGATATTATAGCTATTACTATAAAGATAGTGAGAAAGGTAGAAGAAGTAAAAGAAAATAAAAAACACTAGGTTATCCTAGTGTTAGTCAAAATAATAAGCAAGTCTATAAGCGGAGTTCTGTATTAGACAATCATCTTTCTAGGCTTATTGTCACCAATAAGCTCAAGCGACCTACCAACCGGAGGATGCGAGCAACATCCTTTTTATCCTATCTTGGTCTTGCTGCAGGTGGGGTTTACACGGCTTCGCTAGTCACCTAGCGAACGGTGAGCTCTTACCTCACCTTTTCATCCTTACCACATAAGTGGCGGTTCTTTTCTGTTGCACTTTCCTTAAGATCACTCTCACTAGGCGTTACCTAGCACCCTGCTCTGCGCAGCTCCGACTTTCCTCGCGTAGCTAATGCTACCCGCGATTGTCTGGCTTACTTAGTATTTAATTGACAAGTTATATATTAACATAAATTAATCTCTATGTCAAAATCCAATTTTTTTATTATTATCCATTTTATCTCTTAATGCTTTTTAGTTTTCATCTTTCGCGTAATAAATCACTAATCCTGCTAGTATAAACATTTCTATCGCTATCACTTTAGGATTTGATAAGAATTTAATTATGTATCCGACTTTAGGTATATGAAATAATACTTTTCCTATTATATTTTCTTCTTTTAATACATTATCATCTATTACATCGTTATTGTCACCTTTAGTAAGGTATCCTGTGCTATTTTTTTCTACTATTCTATGAGTTATTATTTGATTTTCTACTGTATTGTAGAAAGTTACAATATCACCTTTATCAATATTAGTTCTATTTTTATTTAATATTATTATTACGTCTCCTGGGTCGAACTTCGGTTCCATACTTCCAGATAGCACGGTGTAGGTCCTAAATCCCATTATGTTAAAGGCTGTATTTGACTTTGATGATATAAAGTTTAATATTAAAAGTACGCATACTAACACGAATAAACAATTTATAGTTTTTGATATGATTGTTTTTTTATTTTTCATCATATTCTCCCTTACTATTAAAAGGTTTATTACTAATCATTACTACTGCATTACCATTTGCTAATAAATCATTTCTTTTTATCCATATAGTTTTTCGGCTACTTTCTTCGTAATTTTTATCCATCATAACTATGTCAAATGTATATTGTTTGTTGGGCAATAATAAATATTTTCCCTCGAGTACTATACTACTTCCTTCTTTGCTAATGACTGCATTCCTTAAATTATTATAATCTTCTTCCATCGGAAATATTATTTTAAATTCTACATCATTAGTGGAATATTCACCTGTTAGTTGATATATGATATTTAGCTTATGTTTAAACCCTTGAGTAGAGTTTCCTGTAAGACAGTATTCACCATCTTTAACAAAAAAATCCCCTTCTTTGTGATTATTTACTAGCTCAATTGCATTTTCTTGCTTACAAATATTGTAGAACCAACCATTACTCAGGCAAGTTGTACTAAATGTTAAAGCTATCCCTATTCCAGTAGCAATAAATCTATTTATATATTTCATTATTACTACCTCCACTTGTCTGGTTTACATTGATTTGTTCTGAATTTACTACGAGGTTGAACTTTATTTTGCTATCTTGGGTTAAAGTATAGTTTGCTGGAACTCTTAATTTAGAGGTATAAGTTATAGTATTTTTTACATCTAATACTTTATCTACTTTTACATATACACTTGGCAAATCAGCTAAGCTACAATTTTCAATCCTTTGGCTTGTACTTATGTTATACATTGGAACCTTATTATTTGTTTTATCATATAACTCATATATTATTTTGCCCTTGTCACTTACATTAGTTCCATTGTCTTGAAATGTTATATTTGTTATTCTTTGATTTAGGCTGCCTTCATTTTTTATATCAAATGTTTTCTCTATAGTGCTCTCTTCATTAAGCTCAACTTCAACTGTCGCTCCATCTCCAAACCCTATAGAAACACTTGTATTTAAGTCCCCCAATGCTACGGTTTGATTATTCTCTACTATATCAGTATCATAAAACCAAGCATAACTTCCTAACCCTCCAGATACTCCTATTGATAATGTTAGAGCTAAACCGCTGATAGTAGATTTTACCTTTTGATTTTTCATATTTCTCATATAATCACCTTGTGAGATACATATTTTATTTCATTTTATTATATAGCTTATTATTTTTGTGTATCTGCTTGCTTTGCATCTATGGTATAAGTTCCTACTATATTATCTAAATCTATAGTATGATTCGCCTGTTCACCTTTCATATTATACTTATCATCTACCATTGTAGAATCTAGAGTAAGAGTTATTGTTGCTATTTCATTATTTCCTGCACTTATCCTTTTTATGTTTCTGAAGTCTGTATCATCAACTATAAATCCATCTACACTAGTCCTATTTCCTGCTGTTATAATTATCTCTTGATTAAGTGAGCCAATATTTGATATTTTTATATCTTTAGCCAGTACATCTCCTGGTTGCAATTTATTATTAACTTCTGATATAGGTTGTCCTTCTATGTTTTTATCTCCTGCTGATTTTACATACCATTCTTTAGTCACTTCTGATTTTACATCTAAATCTCCTATGGTAATTGTAAATTTATTGGTTTCGGTCTCTTTATCAGTAAATAAACCTTTTGTACCTAATGCTCCTGCTCCTACAGATATCATTGCAGCTAGTGTAAATGCTATAGTTTTATTTTTTCTCATCCTTTCTTCCCCCATTTATAAATATTATCTTTATATTTCAAGTACTAGTCAACTTAAATTGCTAATACTATATATGATGTAAATATATACAGTATTAGCAATTTAAGTTGGATAGTCCCTAATCAATCCTTGACTATATAATATATTATTTTATTAACAGAGATGTCAATTATGGATTGGAAATAGCTTTTGATACAATTTTTATTCAGTCACCTTTGATAATCGATATTCTACAGGAGTCCTATAATCAAAGAATCCCTAAATACGTTTATAGTTATACCATAGTACATAACTTCAACTAGTATATAGGCTCTTACAGAAATTACTTTCTTTTGCGTATATTATTATATCTTTTCTGCTTCTAAAATCCAACTTGGCTAGTATGCTACTTATATGTTTTTTTACAGTGTACTCGGAAATGTATAGTTGATTAGATATTTCTTTATTACTAAGACCTTCAGATACCTGTTCTAGAACTTCTAATTCTCTATTGGTTAATTCTTCAATATCCATCTTCACATTATCGCTTAGTACAACATTTACTAAGTCTGCATCGTAGTATTTCTTTCCCCTTAATACAGTACTTACTTTATATATAAATTCATCTTTGTCAGACATGTCGAGTATGTATCCTTCAATGCCTGCTTTTATTAGTTTTTTAAATATTTCTTGTTTTTTTATTAGATCTAATGCTATTATTTTTATATTTTTATATTCCATTTTTAAACTTAATAATTCCTCAATGCATTCATCATTTGTCTCTGCAATAATACAGTCTATCTCAAATAAATCCATATTGCTTAAACTTGTCACACTTTCTATTGATTGTATGTTGTAGTCCTTAAATTTTGAGCTAAATAAATTATATAATGCCTCTCTAAAAATAAACGAACCTGAAACTATTAAAATATTCATAAACCCTCCCCAAAAAATATAAATTTCAAGATAGTGGTTTTGAACAGAAACCGACTATCTATCATCAGAAAAAGTCGGTTGCACTACTAACTCCATATATCCCAAGTGCCCATATACAGGATATACTTCTTAGTTACTTTCTATTTATAAAAACTATGTCTTTGTATATTACTCTTGTCTACTATACTATATATAATACTATACATTGTTCTATTTTAGTGGTTAAAGCCTTCGTCATTTATACTGTATTTGTTCGAAATATTTCCAGTAATTCTCAATTTGTCTATATATTTTCACTAATTATACATATCTCTACATTATTTATATGTTTTTTTATGATATTTTTATATTATTATATATAATTTTTATCAATTATATATATTTTTATCTTATCGTATATAGTTTTGATTAGCTATGTATGTTTTTATCTTTAACGTATATAATTATATCCTGTCTATTCTTCAAGTTTAATTTATCAAGTATACTACTTATATGTTTTTTTACAGTATACTCGGTTATGTTTAGAGCTTTAGCTATTTCCCTATTACTTGACCCTTTTGATACTTCTATCATAGCTTCCTTTTCTCTATTAGTTAGATTAATGTGTGTTTTATCAAAATTCTTACTCAAGGCTTTTTGAATAGTTTGTCCATCATAAAATTTATTTCCTGATATTATTTTTTTTATAATATATACAAAATCTTCTTCACTTTCTAAATTAGTTATATATCCGTCTATACCTACTTTAATTGCTTTGGTGCAAACTATTTCATTTTTAGAATGATCTAATACGACTATTTTTAAATTACTATTTAATTGTTTTAGTTCTATAACCTTTTCTAAATCCTCTAATGTTTTGATACTTATTTCCATAAATATAATATCATAAGTATTTAAACTTTCTAATCCAATATCATTTATAGATTCTATTGATTTGACTTTGCTAGTTTTGAAGTTATTTATAAATAAACTAGATATAGCTTCCTTGATTATAAATGAGTCTGAAATAATTAATATTTTCATCTTTTATGCCTCCCCTTATCATTATATTTACTATTTTTTTAAACTATAGTGTATTATATCTGTGGGTCCTAAAAATACATGCCCTATTTAAGTTCTCCTTGTATTACTAGTCTGTGAGATCCTACATATTTAGGTGTGCATGTTATAAGTGTTATTATTTTTTTATTGTTCTTAGGGTTTAGCACCTCAACTTTTTCAGGGGGTACTACTTCTGTGCTAGTTACTCTATATGTAAAGGTACCTGTTTTTGTTACTACTTTTATTTCATCTTTTTCTTCCATTTTGTCTAGGTTACTAAAGAATTTGTTGCTGGTATAGGTTCTGTGTCCTGCTACTGCAAAATTTCCTACTCGGCCAGGCATTGCAGTATTTTTAAAATGACCTACTGCTGTTTTTAATGTAGTTTTGTCTGTGCCTTCTTGTATTGCTACTTTTAAGTTTATTTTTGGTATTTCTAGTATGCCTATTATGTCTTCTGGTAGTTGAGTTTTTGAATTGGTTTTGTCTTGTTGGTTTGAGTTTATTACTTTTTCGTATTTTTGTACTACTTGGTCGTTGGATTTTTTTGTAGTGTAATTTAGGTATGTTGGTACTGTTATTATGATTATTCCTATTATTATTAGTATTTTTCCTATTATTTTTTTCATACTTTTCCTCTTTATTCGTTTTTGCTATAGATGATTATGAATATTCCAAGTAATATCATTTCTACTGTGATTACCCATTTTTGTGATAGGAATTGTATTACAAATCCTGCTTTTGGTATGCTAAAGACTACTTTTCCTATTATGTCCTTTGATGTGATTATGTCTGAGTCTTGTACGTTGTTATTGTCTCCTTTTGTTATATATCCTTCATCTGTTTGTTCTATTATTCTATGTGTTATGACTACTCCTTCATCGTCTGTATATGTTACTACATCATTTACTTGTATATCTGTTTTGTTTGTGTGTTTTATTACTACTGTGTCTCCTGGATAAACTTCTGGTTCCATACTTCCTGATAGTACTGTGTATGTTCTGTATCCTATTATTTTAAATATTTTATCTGATTTTGTTGTTAACATATTTAGTACTAATATTGTTAATGTTATGGCTAGTATTGTATTCAGAATTGTTGATGGTTTTATTCTTTTTTTTCTTTTTACTTGGTTTTGAGATTGCATTTTTATTCCTCCTAAAATAAAAGTGGTAGCTTATTAAGTTACCACTTACTTTTTATACTTGCGTATCTATATTTATTGTTTCAATATCTTCTGTTTCTGGTTTATTTGATATTATGGCTTCTTCATCTTTTGGTGGTTCTACTATCTCTGGTTCACTTGGTGGTTCTACTATCTCTGGCTCACTTGGTTCTTCTTCTTTTGGTGGTTCTACTGTTTCTGGTTTATTTGGTTCTTCTTCTTTTGGTGGTTCTACTATTTCTGGTTTATTTGGTATTTCTACTTCTTCCTTTGGTGGCTCAACTATCTCTGGCTCACTTGATATATCTACTTTTCCAGATGATATAACTTCATAATATCCTTCTAATTCATAGTTATTTGCGTTCTTATACTTAATTCTAAATCTAAACTTAATTTCCTTATATGTTCCATCGTTCATACTGAATTTCAAATTTAATGTATTACTATCATCGAATTCAGTATTTGTTATATTAAAATTACCTGCAGGATTCTTTTGAATAAATACTATATTATCATTATCATGTTTAATCTCTATATTTTCTTTGAATTCACCCGTACCACCAATAACTTCTATTTTAGATATATCTTTATTATTTATTTCCTTTATGCCATTAATAAATATCTTTACAGTTTCCTCATCTGCTACTAATTGAACGTCTATATTTTTTTCTTGGGGTAATTCCGGTGTAGTTATTTGCTCAAATTGTAAAGAATTCTTTTGTATCGCTATATCACTAAATCCCCAATCTAAAATAATATTTTCATTATTTACCTGAGTAGCTATAACCTTTAAATCAAATGTTAATGCATTTTCCACAAAAGAATTAATTAAGTCTTTAGGCATATCTTTAGATATAGTTATATATGCTGTTGCAGTTAAGGTTTCAGTTGGATTTAGTACAACCAATGTCCCATTATCATATTTTAAATTTATATGATCACCATTTAATAATTCTTCTCCATTTATCGGTTGAATAGCCTCATTATTAAATACAATCTTATAATTTATATACTTTTCAATATCTTTGTTTATACCATCTAATTTCATACTTATATGTTGTTTTAGTGTACCATCATTGCTTATACTAAAAGTCTTATAAGCTTCATCATTTCTATTTAATTCGCTAATATTAAAACCTTCTGTTATATTCACATCTAATTCACCCATAGTTATAACTAAATCATTTTCTACAGTTTCCTTATCTGTAAACCAAGCATAAGTAGTCATAGTACTTCCACATCCTATAGATAATGTAAGAACTAAGCTAGTCATGACAGTTTTTATAAATTGTTTTCTCTTTCTTTCCTTAAGTCTTCTTAATCTACTCATTGTTCTTACCTCCTTTTTCCTCAGATGATTTTTTATTTAGTACTACTCCTGCACCTATTACTATAGTTCCTAGTGCTAATAAGCTAGCTGAGTTTATTAGTCCTCCTGTTTGTGGTAGCTTATCTGAACCATTTCCATCTGTTTCTCCATCTATATCAGTATCTGGATCTACTACTGGTGGTGTTGTATCATCTATTTTATATGCAACTCCTATACTAAATATATTTTCAAGAGCTTGTGCATCATTATTCATTTTTTCATCCATATCTATAGTCATATTTAATAATGCTTTTTCATTAGATTTTATATCTATTTCTTGTGATAATTTTATTCCTTTTTCAGATAATAAGTTATCTAATTCTTCTTCAAATAGTACTGTATTTTTATAAGTTAAAGTTACTTTACTATTTTTAGCTAGTTCTTTGAATTGTTTACTTTCTATATCTAGTCTTTGATTTGTTCTTAAGTCCTTTGATGATTTTAATTCCATGTATAATCTATCTATACTTATATTATTTTCTTTATTGTTTGTTATATAAAAATCATTTGATTCTATCTTTCCTGGATACCAAGTTCTATCTTCATGTGTAAATATATGGTCTATTAGTATCTTATTTTTGTCATCTGCAAATGTATTTGTTAATGTGGAAGATATGAAAGTTGCTATAATTAATGTTTTGAGCATTATTTTACTTAGCTTCATAATTACCTAATCATTCCTTTGTGCTAAAAAGCATCCTTAATATATTAAGAATGCTCTTTACATATTTTTATTATTTTTTATTTACTTGGTTAGCTTCTATAACAATTGGTGTCATTGCTTTTTCTAATATAAATTCCGTATTCTCACTTCCACTTCTTTTCTTACTATCCATTGCTTCTGAAACTTTTACTAATATCTGAAAACTAGTAGCTTCACCAGGTTTAAGTGTATAATTAGTTATACTACCTGATATAACTTCAAAATTATCACCATCTACATCGTCACCGCCACTAGTCTTTACTATTTGATTTAGAGTGCCTGTATTTTTTACATTTATTTCTTTTCTAAATACATCTCCTGGTCTAACATTAGTAAATGATTTATTAGCTCCATCTTCTTTTACTTCTACTTTACTAGTTCCTGGTGCTGCTTTATCATAAAATTGAGTATATTCACCGTCTATAGTTTTATATACCGGAACCCATTTCTCTTCTTCATCATTTGCATCTACCTCTATATCACCAGTAGTTATTACTAAATCATTATTTACTACTTCTTGATCTGTAAACCATGCTTTCGTTCCTGCAAATGTTCCCCCTATTAATAATCCTGCTGCCATTACAAATGCAATTGTTTTATTCTTTTTCATTATTTTCTCCCCCAATTTTATTTATCATTTATGTATACTTTGTTTGTCTTTATATATAATCTTATCTATTTTCTTTGAAAAAAAATATACCTCTAAGTTACCATTTTTCATACTCCTATAATCTAATATTAGTTTATTATCTTGTTCCTATTCCTGTATTACTCTCCTCTTATTCTTTACCTACTCCATTACATATCCACTTTATCACCTTCAAACTATACTTTGGTATAATATTCTTTATCTTGAAATTTACTGTTCGTCACTTCGTCAGTATGTCCCCTTGGTAAATTTTTGTACTTTCTGAGAATAAACATTTAATATAAATATAACAAAATAGCTATGTTTTAATATTCATATCCCTAATCGAGTAGGAAAAACTCGGGGTAATTAATCCCGAGTTCAGACCTCTCACAGAACCGTACGTGCGGGCCTCGCATACGGCTCCTGATAAATTTTAGTTGCTACATCTGTAGCAATACAAAGTATTAACTTTTACT
>NZ_JBOFOR010000161.1:0-3275 GCF_051659545.1 Romboutsia sp.
CCGGAACTAATGTATTAATACACTCATCAGGATGGAAATATAATGAAACATCTACAAGTTCACATTCTACATCAACAGCAAACAGTAATGCAGCTGATCCAGGTATGAATTATTCTGCTGGAGGATATGTAAGAATTTCAAATGGAGCAGGATATTTTGACAAAGAATTACCTAAATCAAATACACCTAGATTATCTTTAGATGAACAAAAAGAGCAAGATGAGCTTTACAGTAAATATAAAATGATTCCAGCACAAGCTACAAATGGAAAAATTGGATATATATCAGAAGAAGCATTACTTGGAGATAGTCCCAAATCGCCAGAAGAAGCACTTAGAACACAAGCAATGCTTGGAGAAAACTCTTTTAGAATGATACCTGTATATGATAAAGATGGGAAAACTATTATTGGAGAATTCCGTATTGGATAAAGTAAAAAAGATATTTGCAAATGCAAATATCTTTTTTATTTATCTAAGTATATTTTAAAATTAGTATCATTATCAGACTCAGTATTAAAATTTTCAAAATTCAATACTATATACTCATCTGAAAAAGATCCAATACCATACATATTATCAATCACAATACTGTCATAAACTTTCCCAAACTTAGAATAATAATCTTTTCCATTTCTTTCATCCATTAAATAACTTTTACCAATTAAATTTAAATCATATTTAGTATCAAAAGTTATAACCGGTTCCATTGAATACATATTAGATTTATCATTATTGTTTAAATATTTTTTAGGAAAACTTACGTTAACTTTTATAGTTTGTTCTGTAATTACTACAGAATGTATATTAAATCCATCTTTAGATTTATTTATGTCTATAACTTTATTTTCCACATTAGCTCGTACATTAATTTCGAAATTAAATCCACTAGCTATTTTCTCAGAGTTAACACCAGATAGAGCTATACTATTTACAGATAAATCTATATTAATCGTTTCAGGTACTTTAAAGTTTCTAAAAATTAAATTATAGGACATCATACCTTGATATGTATAGTCGTCTACATATCCTTTATGAGTATCTGAATTGTAAGAAGCAATTCCATTTTTAACTTTTATATCAGTATCTAATAATATAATTTCATCTTGAATTAAAGGATAATCAAGTTCATCAAGTTTAATTTCAAAAGTTTTGCGAGGAAGTCTATCTTTAGACTTTATAGTATAAACAAAATTTATTGTACTTCCATCACATACAACATCATTAATTGTTAAACTTACATCGCCTACAGTTTTTGTTATATTTATATTTTGAGCATATTCTCCATAGCTAGGAGGTAGAATTTGAAAAAAATCACTTATATCCAATATATTCTTAGCTAAGGAAGGATTAATAATTGTTAAGCTTGTACTTAATGTCAAAATTACTATTGCCGCTATTTTAAGTTTTTTAAGCTTTTTTCTTTGCTTTATAGCCTTTCCTTTTTCTATAGTATCTTTGGTAACTTGTCTTAAATTACTTGGAATTTTTATATTATCTAATTTACTCATTTTCTCCCTCCTTTAGAATATCATACATTTTTTTCTTAGCTCTTTTTAAGTTTGTCTTAATTGTATTTTCATTAGAATTTGTTATATCTGAAATTTGACTAATTGTATAGTCATAAAAATAATGTAATATAATAGGAGTTTTATATTTTTCGTCTAATACATCTATTGCTGCATATAAATCTATATTTTTTTCTATATCTGAGTATGTATAGTCAATAATATAGTTTTCAAAATCTACATTACTGTATTTAGAATCATGTTTATTTTTAGAATAGATATTATTTATTAATATTTTTATTATCCAAGTTTTAAATAAATTATTTTTCCTTAAATTTGATATATTCATATATGCCTTTAAGATAGTTTCTTGATATATATCTAGTGCATCTTGTTCATTTTTAACATGTAAATAAGCCATTTTATATAGATAGCTTTCATAGATAATTAGTAATTTTTCAAAAGACTCATTACATCCATTTTTTGATTTTTTTATTAAAATTTCTTCAGAGTCTGCTTGAGAATTTGAAGTAAAAATGTTAAGTTTTTTAATAATACCCATTAAAGCCTCCTTAGGTTTTTATGTTATATATATTAGATAATATAAATATAAAAAAAGTTTCAAAATATTAATAAATTTCATAATAAAATCGAGTAGGATCTAAATAATTATTTTATTTAGCGTCCTTTCACACCACCGTGCGTACCGTTCGGTATACGGAGGTTCATTAAGTTCCATGTACTTTTAAATATCTATTTGATATACTTATATATCCTAATTCCCTCTAGGTATTTATTTGTAAGTGTTCTTAAAATGTTTCCATTCTCTTAATCCTTTACTGATGAAAAACCTAGTTAAAATATGAGTATTTCATAAGTTGAATTATTCAGCCAACCACAATTAAATAATAATCAAACTAGATCTTCAGGATCTGCATATTTAGAGTCTATGATAGGTGATGTTGCTTGGAGGGTTACATCTATCGGTAGCCATAGGCAAGATATTGAGATTACTCTTTATTCTCTATTATTTTTCATTATATTTTATAATTTTTAGATTCGTTTCATTATTAATAATATCATCATCAGTATGTAAAATATAACATCTTAATATATTAAATTTCAATATTAAACACATGAATAGCATTTTTGTATGCATGAATGGTATTTAATTTTAATAATTTTATTTCTATTGCTGGTATGAGAATAGCCTTTAACCTAAGATATATCAACGTATATCAATAGTTTTATGGCTTATTTAATTTTAGCTTTTTCAAGAAATGGGTAGCATCGGCGAAATACGGATTTTACACGTTAAGCAAAATTAAGCTAGCAATTGCAATGCTTTAAGTATGGTCATAACTAGTGATCATAAGTATTCATATAATACATTCCTATGAACGCTTTTATCTTCACATATTCAACAGATAAAATCATAACCTCACTCCTTGATTTATATATAAAAAAGATAGGTGTAAACTTCCCCTATCTTCTAATTTTGACTATTACATTTTTTTAAATTTCTTAATATCTTTTGGCATTTCTGGCTGATGTGATATAAAATTTGATGTAGTATTAGCTGATAAGAATAAAATACCTATTGCTAATGTTCCTACGTTTTTTAATGCTATACTTAAAATCTTTTTCATTTTTTATGATTCCTTTCCTTTGCTTATAATTGCTAGCTTTAACATTATAAAAGTACACCATATTGAAGACGCCATGTATATTGAATATTCATAAAATCTACTATTGTAAATTCCTATAG
>NZ_JBOFOR010000162.1:0-1317 GCF_051659545.1 Romboutsia sp.
ACCTTTATATTTTCAGATAATACTATTATTTCTCTTACTTGAAAAATTATATATATGAAAGTAATTACATTTGAATGTTTTCATTTAGAATATATATAAAAAAATTCTACACATCTAAACCCCATATCACTATTATTTAGAATTAGCCAAACTTATTTTATAACTTAATTGGAGGAGATAAAATGGATGTTAAACAAATGATAGCTCTCTTAATATTTTTACTAGTTATGATTGCTATTATATCAGAAAAATTAAATAGAGCTGTTGCTGCTATGACTGGTGCACTTCTTATGATTATTTTTAATATATTATCTTTTGAAACCGCACTCAGCCATGTTGATTTTAACACTATTGGTGTTTTAATTGGAATGATGCTTTTTGTAGCTATTCTTAAAAATTCAGGTATATTTGAATACATAGCAATTCTATCAGCTAAAAAAGCTAAAGGAGATCCTTGGAGGATAATGGTTTTATTTATGATAATAACTGCTTTATTATCTGGAATATTAGATAATGTCACTACAGTTTTACTAATAGGCCCAATGACAATAGTTATTTCTCAAATATTAAATATAGACCCTACCCCATTTTTAGTAACACAAATTTTAGCTTCTAATATTGGTGGTAGTGCTACTTTGATAGGTGACCCTCCTAATATTATGATAGGTAGTGCTGCTAATTTAAGTTTTTCAAGCTTTGTAGTAAATTTAGGTCCTGTAGTTGTAGTGATTTTATTTTCTACTATCTTGTGTTTTAAATTTATATATAAAAATAAATTATCTGTAAATACTGAATTCAAAGATCAAATACTAAACCTAGATGAAGCTAAATCAATACAAGATAAATCTTTACTCATAAAAGGTCTAATTGTTTTGGTATTTATATTACTAGGTTTTATATTTCATAATGTAATTCATATGGACTCTAGTATAGTTGCCTTGGCTGGTGGAACTATAATGTTATTAATAGGAAAGCAAGATGTAGATGAAATACTTGCAAGTATAGAATGGTCTACAATAGCATTTTTTATGGGGCTATTCATTATAGTTGGAGGTCTTGTGGAAGTAGGTCTTATAAATAATTTAGCTCAATCTTTAATAGATGCTACACGAGGTCATTTAGTGATTACTATGCTAGTAGTACTTTGGCTCTCAGCTATAATATCATCTTTCTTAGACAATATACCATTTGTAGCTACTCTTATTCCTTTAATCTTAACAATGCAAACACAAGGAATAGATGTAATGCCATTGTGGTGGGCTACTTCTTTAGGTGCCTGTCTTGGAGGTAATGGTACATTAATAGGTGCCTCTGCTA
>NZ_JBOFOR010000163.1:0-1944 GCF_051659545.1 Romboutsia sp.
TATTATTGTTATTATCCATAGTATCCATATCCTTTTTTGTATTGTTTTTTTGTCGTGATTAAATAATAACATAGGATAAGATTACTATGGATTTTTTTTATATTTTTATTGGTTCAATTTCATTATACAATTAAGCTAAATTTATTTTTATAAAAATAAAATTTTTTCTTAACTTGAACAACCTGTAGCCAAAATATGTTATGTTTTCAATACCTCTATTTATTGCAAAAAAATAGCATGAGTTAATTTATATTATCAACTCATGCTACTTATCTTATTTATTCATATCTAACATTAAACTAGAGTTAGAATCCATTACTTGAGGTAATTTTCCATCCCATTTATTTATGTACATTTCTTTTAATATTCTTTCATCTAATCCTTGTGCTTTTATTTCGTTAGCCTTTTTATCCCCTTCAGCTTGTATTACTTTTCTTTCAGCTTCTAGTTGTGCTGCTTGCTTACCTATTTCGGCTTTTTCTAATTGTAAACGTTGTTGTTCTACTTCTTGACTTATTTGTTGTCTTTTTTCTATAGCAGCTTGAACTTCTTTTGATGCTCTAGTTTCTGCTAAGGATACATTTTCAAACATTACTCCGTATTTTTTAGATTTTCCATTTAAGTGTTCTGTTAGTTTTTCATTAACCACTTCTTTTTTTGTTAAATGAACTTCCATTGTGGAATAGTTTTTAGTTACTTCACTTATCCAACTTCTTAACTGACCTCTAAGTACAGTATTTATTATTTCCTGACCATCTTTCCCTCTGTACTGTCTTTGTACCTTTGGTATATCTTCTATTTTGAATCTATAACTGAAAGTTAAATCTGCATTTAAAGAACCATCACTACAACTTATAGTTATCGATTCATCAGCCTCTGAACCTTCCCTCTTATCCTTACTCATGTAAACTGTTTCTATTGAAATTGGGAATTCATTTACACTTTGCCAAGGTGCTTTAAAGTTTAATCCTTCTGATAAAGTATAATCTTGAATACCTTTTTTAAATCTATCATACACAGCTCCTACATGTCCTTGTTTTATAGTTGTTGTACATGTTAGTGCTAGTACTGCAATAACTGTTAATGATATTATTGTTATTAATATTTTTTTAACTGCTTTCTTACCTTTTTTTACTTTAGTATCCTCCATTAATTCTCCCCCTTGAATTTTATATTACATTTATTATATCAGAGCCCATAGTTTTAATCTATATTTAACATCATGTTCTTTGTATTAGTCGATGCTAATTACAATAGCAATACATTACTTTATATTTATTAATACAGTATAAAAATTTTAAATACTCATATTCTTATATTAAATTTGATTATTTAATATCCTTATTATAAAATAATAATGGAAGAATTACTTTAAAGTAAAATATATAGACACATTATAAGGGGAAACAATATGTTAAATAAAAATGAAACTGCATTATTAGTTGTAGATATGCAATATGGTGGTGGAGCACCAGATGGTTCACTAGTAAAAATGTTAAATGTTGATGTTACAAAACAAGAAGATATAGTAACACCTATGATTAAATTAAAAGATTATTTTAATACTAACGAAATGTTAGTTGTAAATATAAAAACAGAGTATAAAGAAGATTTTAGTGATTGGAAAATGTTAGACAATAGATTTGAAGTAAAAAAATACAAGCACTTTATAGAAGGTACTCCTGATGCAGAAATTATACCACCTTTAATGCCAAGAGAAGGCGAAGAATTAGTGGTAAAAAATAGATGGAATGCATTCTTTAATACAAACTTAGACGAAATTTTAAAGTCTAAAAATATAAAAAACTTAATAATAGTAGGTGCTGCTACAGATGTTTGTGTTTTAGAAACATGTAGTTATGCATTTTCACTAGATTATAATTGTATAGTTCCTATTGAAACTACAGCTTCATTTAGTCCAGAGAGAAAAGAAATGGGATTAGA
>NZ_JBOFOR010000164.1:0-1867 GCF_051659545.1 Romboutsia sp.
TAATCCAATTCCTACAAAAGGATTCACAAAAATCAAATTCCTTACTAATGAATTTGTAACACTAACAAACAAACTAAGTTATTACCTAAAACCTACAGAAGAACTCTTAAAAAATGAAGAATACAAAAGAATAAATACCATACTAACAGCAAAAGTAGCTTTCTCAGCTTTAGCAGTTATTGCAAATCATGAATCTAGGTACAAAGGAGTTCCAAAGTCAACTCCAGAGGGTGTTGTTAAAATATATATAGAAAACGAAGACCTAGAGATATTTTTACATTGCCATGATAAGAAATTTGAGATTATACCAAGTTATTCTAAAGAACCAAGAGCTTTTATGAAATTTAAAGACATTGATACTGCAAATGAAATATTAAATGGAAAATTAGATTCATATAGTGCCATAGCTCTTGAAAGATTAGAATTAAGTGGGCATATGGGAATGATTGATAATGTTAACAAGGTGCTATTTGTAGTTCCTGCATATTTAAAATAGTTGGAGGGGTATTATGGAAATATATAGTTACGCAAAAAGTAAAGAAACTTTTAAAAGAGCATTAAAGACTATACCAGCTGGAATCTATGGTCATTTAGGTCCTGTAAATGGATGTTTTACTCCAATTGGAGCGTATCCATTATTTTCATCAAAGGCAAAAGGAGCATATTTTTGGGATGTGGACGGTAATAGATTTATAGATTATATGTGCGCCTATGGACCTACTGTATTAGGATATCTTGATGAAGATGTGGAAAAAGCAGTTAGGGAACAATCAGAGCTTGGAAACTGTATAACTTGTCCATCAGACTTAATGGTAGATTGTTCAGAACTTCTTGTTGATACTATAGAAATGGCTGATTGGGCATTCTTTGCAAAGAACGGAGGAGATGTTACTAGTCTAGCTCTTTTAGTAGCAAAGGCAGCTACAGGTAAAAAGAAGACTATTATGTTTAAGGGTGGATATCATGGAGTAGCTCCTTGGACTCAAAAACTTGGAGCACCGGGAATTGTAGAAGAAGATGTAGCAAACAACATTTATGTTGAGTGGAATGATTATGAAAGTATTGAAAAAATAGTAAAAGAGCAACATGAAGAAATTGCATGTTTAATAAGCTCACCTTATCACCATCCAATTTTTGCTGATAATCTTATGCCTGAGAAAGACTTTTGGAAAAAGATAAGAAAGCTATGTGATGATTACGGTATAGTTTTGATTATAGATGATGTAAGATGTGGATTTAGACTAGATATGAAGGGTTCAGATCATTACTTTGGTTTCGAAGCAGATTTATCTTGTTATTGTAAAGCTTTGGGTAATGGGTGGAATTTCTCCGCACTTTGTGGAAAGGAAAAATATAGAGAGGCTATAAGTGCTTTAATGTATACAGGTAGCTATTGGCTTTCAGCAGTTCCTTTTGCTGCAGGAGTTGCTACAATAAATAAATTAAAAGAAATAGATGCTCCGAAGCTTATGCTTGAGAAAGGTACAAAACTAACAGAAGGATTAAAAACAGTAGCTAAAGATCATGATTTTAACCTTATAGTTAGTGGTCATCCATCTATGTGGTATATGAGACATGACAATGATGATTCTATGATACTTCATCAAAAATGGGTTAGTGAATGTGTAAAGAGGGGCGTATTCTTTACTAATCATCATAACTTATTCATCAACTGTGCAATTAGTGATGAGGATATAGCGTATACACTAGAAGTAGCTAATGAAGCTTATAAAGCTATAAAAAAATAATATCTGGGGGGAAATACTTTGATTAATAAAGAAGAGAAAAGTTTTCTAGAAGCTAAAGCCCATAAACTAAGAAAACTATGCCTTGATACTGTTACTTGGGCAGGAAGTGGTCATATAGG
>NZ_JBOFOR010000165.1:0-3444 GCF_051659545.1 Romboutsia sp.
GATAAACTATTAAGTGAAAAAGAAATTATTGAATTAGAATTAGAGTTATTATTAAAAGAGTTAAGTACAGATGATAATTTTATGATTAATGGAACGAATAAACAGTATAGGTCTCAAATTGCAAGGGATATGATCGATGTTAATAAAGATAAATATCCTCTTCTAAGTGATCAATTAAAGAGAGAAGAGTATACTGATTTTCAATATGAAATTGATACTTTATATCAAGAGGAACGTTTACACTATAGAAAACTCTAGGTATAAATAAAACATAATTGTTAATTAATTTTGCATTATTTTTATAATCTACTAGATTCTAAATTTTGATATTATTGTACAATATTAGCAAGAGGCAAACTTTGTTTCCCTCAAAAACCCCTGGGGGTGCAGAACTTGACTGGTTTTGTCAAGTTCATGCTAAGGCGTGAATATTGGCAAAGTATTAGATGTAAAATATAACTTTGGTGGGAGAGAAATAACAAGAAGAAGATATGATTACCTAAAAGATATAAATATATGTGAGGAGAGCTGTGATTTTAACATTATGCCAGAAGACTGTAAATTCAATGAAAGGGCAGAGATAATCTGGGAAATTGAATAATAACAAAATTTATAGTAGAATATAGAAAATTAGATATCTATAAATACTAAGGGGACAAAATATGGAAAATAACCAACGAATAAAAGAAGTATGCCAGTATTTAAATGGACTATACGGAACGGTGCAATATAGAACTACTGGTTACATAGGATTTAAAACTAACTCTAAAATGTACGTAGAATTATCTACAATAAAAAATGGTATAAGAATACTAGTAAATAAAAAATATGTAACGACAGAAGAATTAGAAACATTAAATATTGCAATAGCATCAAAAGAAAATGGTTGGACATTAGAAGCAGAAATGAAAATAGGCAATGATGAAGCTTTAGACACCTATAAAATAATTTTAAAAAGGGCATATGAAGGAACAAAACAAGATTATGAAATGAAAATAAAAAAATCTATAGATACTGCAATTGAAAGTAGTAATAGGTTTATAAAAGAAGATATGGAAAGAGAAATATTTTCATTTGAAAAATTAGAAGAAAAATGGTTAGAATTTAATAATTTTGAAATAAGTAATAATGCACTAGATGAATTAAAATCAGATATAGAATCATTGGATAAATTTAGGTCACAAGAAATATTAGAGAACTATAAAAATGATGAAATTAAATACAGATTTATAACTCTTATAAATGAAGTTGTATCTTATGTAGATTTAAATGCATTTAATAAATCAACATATAATCAATATGAAGATAAAAGAATATTAGCATTAACATTTGTAAGACAAAAGGACTGGGTAAAAAATTTAATAAGCTATAAAAAGTATAATGACTTAAATAAACTAACAGAAGTAGTAAGAAATGTAATAATGTATATAAATAGTCCACAATATAAAATTACAGGTTTTGTAAATTCCAAGCTACTGCAATTTTGTAAACTACTAGATCCAAATACTAAGGTAGAAAATAACTACCCAGAATTATGTAAAAAAATATTTAAGGAATTAGAAAAATATAATATACAAGTAAAAAATCCTAAAAATGTAGGTAAAGTATACGGAAAACTAATGTTTGAACCTCATGTAGCAAAACTATGGGATATAGAAACTACGTATATGAAGCTTCAACCATATAACACAAAAGGATTATCCATAGAAGAAGTAGATAACTTTATAGAAAAAGGAATAATGGTGTCTAGTGATAAAAGCTTGGAGCTTAATAATAACTACAATATTTTCTATACAAATACGAGGAAGGAAAACTATCTAATGCTAGGTACATTTACATCAGCTGCAACAAAACATGAAAATGGAATTTACTATAGAAAATTTGAAAGTATAGAAGTAATACCAGGTGATACTGAATTACCAAATAATAAAGCTTGGGGAAGTAAATATAGTAGTAAAAGTGCAATTGCTGTTAAAAATGAAGAAAAACAAGACTTTGAAAATGCAATACTAAATAAAAGCTTTAATGTAGATGTAGATGAGCTATTATCACGAATTGATAAAATGGATATAGAACATAAAAATATAGATATAAATGAATATACTGATACTGGGAAAGAAGATGTTGTTACAGTAGGAGAAGACATTGAAGAATATGAAGAAGTAGTAATTGAAAAAGAAATAGAAACACCACTAAACATGATACTATACGGACCTCCAGGAACAGGTAAAACCTACAACACAGTAAACTACGCAGTAAGCATAGTAGAGAAAAAAGAAATAGAGGAGGTAGTAGATGAATCTAAAATAGATAGAGAAGCAGTATTCAAAAGATACAAAAAATATCTAGCAGAAAAGAAAATAGTATTCACTACCTTCCACCAAAACTATAGTTATGAAGAATTCATCCAAGGTATAAGAGCAAACACCAACAATACAGATCAACTATCATTTGTAAAACAAGATGGAGTATTCAAGGACTTAGTAGAAAGAGCAAAAAATGACCTAGAAAACTACTACGTAATGATAATAGATGAAATAAACAGAGGAAACATATCTCGTATATTTGGAGAACTAATAACATTAATAGAAGACGACAAAAGACTAAATCAAGCAAATGAAACACTAGTAACACTACCATCAAAAGAAGTATTTGGTGTGCCATCAAACTTATTTATACTAGGTACAATGAATACAGCGGATAAATCAATAGCTCTTATAGATATAGCTTTAAGAAGAAGATTTGAATTTATAGCAATGTACACAGACTACAGTGTAATAAATGAATTTGAACATATACTAAAACCAATAAACAAAGCAATCTATGAAAAGAAAAGAAGTGCAGACTACATGATAGGACATGCATTCTTTGTAAACAAGACTATGAATGATTTAGAAAAAATAATAAACAACAAAATAATCCCCCTACTAAATGAGTATTTTAATGGAAGAGAAAGTGATGTCATAGATGTATTAGCAAGAGGTGGAATAAACATTAGACAATGTGAACATACCTTCCAATTATTATACGATGATGGGAATGAAATATAATTATGAAGCTAAAAGAATTTGGAAAGTTTAAAGAGCTACCAAAGCATATAAATTGCACCAATTTTAGAAATTTTATAAATGAATGTTGGAACAATAGATATTCAATATATGACGATACAGAGTTACTAGATGAAAATACTGAAAAGAAAGAACAAAGATTCTTCACTTTTGATGGAAATAATATAAAGGCAAGAAACTATATAGGTTTTGTAAATTACGAAGGTGAAGAAATAACAATATACCCTAAGGTATTTGATGAAAATATAGCTAATGAAAATATGGACAACTATCTTTTAGCTAATCTGATGTATTGGCTAAGAGATAGTGAGAAAATTAGACTACCACTAGTAGAATCTAGTTTAGATTTTAAAGATAATGATAGTTTCATAGAAAT
>NZ_JBOFOR010000166.1:0-7452 GCF_051659545.1 Romboutsia sp.
TTAGCTATATAATTTTGGTATACAGTTGGGATAGGAACTATCCTATAAGCTTGGAGATACTTAGTACAATGGTACTATTGACCAAGAAGCTCCCACTTCAAACGTTACCGTAGGTAGTTAAGTGGTGAGTAGTTCACAAAGCTAAAAAATAATATTATAAACAGTGGATATACATGTATGTATGCTAGTGAGAATAATAGATAATTAAATATAATAAATAATTAAACATTATATAATCAAATAGTATTAACTAAACTAAAAGCTAGGAACATATCAATATGATATGCCCTAGCTTTCAGTTTTTGATTCTAACAAAGTTTCATAAGTCAAATCTACACCAATTGCTCCAAGTGGAGCAGTAAGTAAAATTGCCAACACTGCAACAGTTAAAATAGTATTCCCAGCACCAACACCAGCAACTAATGGTAAAGAACCAATGGCAGCTTGAACAGTAGCCTTAGGTAAATAAGAAATTGCACAAAATAATCTTTCTTTAAAAGATAAGTCAGTCTTTAACAAACATACAAATACTCCACAAACTCTAAATACAAGTGCAAACAATATTAAAATTACAGTTTTAAACCCAGCACTAGATAAATATCCAATATCAACAGAAGCACCTACAAGTACGAAAAGTAAAAGCTCAAAACCTACCCATAATTTAAAAAACTTGCTAGATAGCCTAGTTGCAACAACTTTATATCTATTAAGCAAAGTACAACTAAGTGCCATTACAGATAGTAATCCTGAAATCGGTACAACGCCCTTAAGAAAAGCCTCGAGAGTTACAAAAGCAAAAGCACAGCTAAGTATTAAAAACATTTTGATAGTATCTCTCATATGAATCTTTTTAAATACTATTGTAAGTATAATTCCAGATAAAATTCCAAGACCTACCCCGAGGATAATAGCCAAAGGTATATTAGCAAAAGTAGTTAAATTAACAGCGCCACCTTCATATAATCCTAAAAAAGATGTAAATAAAATAATTACATAAATACCATCTACTGAAGTACCTGCCATAATTATTTGAGGAATATTATTTTTCTTTCCATAGCCATTATCCATTAAATTCAACATTCTAGGAACAACTACAGCAGGAGATACAGCAGCAAGAACACAACCCATAATAGCAGCTTCTAAATAGGAAATATGAAAGATCACAGG
Organism: Romboutsia sp.; assembly: GCF_051659545.1. Lineage (GTDB taxonomy): Bacteria > Bacillota > Clostridia > Peptostreptococcales > Peptostreptococcaceae > JBOFOR01. The sequence goes on from NZ_JBOFOR010000166.1 coordinate 1,168, forward strand.
TGCAATTAAAGTTACTGCTAATATTTCAAAAGTAGCAGGAACAAAACACATAAGCAGTGCAGATCTTCCTACTTTTTTCAAATCATTAATATCTAAACTAAGACCAACTCTTGTTAAAATAACAATAAGAGCAATTTGCTTAAGTTGAGAAGAAATGTTTAAAAGATCTGGTGATATTAGATTAAAAGCATGGGGACCAAGTATCATACCACATAAAATCATACCGATTAAACCTGGTAGTTTTAATTTTTGAAAGATTCCACTTAACGAAAAACCTATAACTAAAATAAGTGTAAGACTAAATAACATAAAAAAACCTCCTTGAAAAATTCGATTTATTAATATTAAACATAAAAAAACTGATAAATTCCATGACAAATAGTCATAGAAGTCATCAGCTATTGAGCGGTTTTAGCAGTTGCTACGGGAGAACCTCATTCCCTTAAAGTTTTTAACACAAGTTTAGGATATGAATTAGGATTAAACTTGTCACAATTTATTTGTTAAAACTAAGTTTATTGTAGGACAGTAAATAATAAATGTAAAGTTAAAAAAATTAAACAATTATGTGGCTAAAGTATATGTATAATAAAATATTATGAAGTTTAAGTTATATATAATATATAAAATAAAACACTATGAAAATAAAACTACATATAGAAATTTAAACTATATATAAAATAAGTTTTTGCTAGTTAAACTTGATATATAATTAATATCAATAAGCTATTATATAATGGGGGAATAAAATTAATGAAAATAACTGTGATTTATGGAACAGAGCGTAAAAGCAAATCTACAACCTAGCAAATAGCACAAAGAGTAATTAAAAACTTAAAAGAAGAGGATGAAGTATTTGAATTTTTCTTACCCAAAGATATGAATGGATTCTGCAAAGGTTGCTATATGTGTTTTGAAGGCAAGTCAGAAAAATGTAGTGACTATTCAAAAATAACTCCAATAAGAAATGCAATGAATGAATCGGATTTGATGATATGTAGTTTTTCATTAAAAAAGGTGCTATAATATATTGATTTAATATTAATTAATACAGGAGAGAAAATAGTGAAAATAGCTGAAGATAGAAGAATTGAACTATGGATTATACTACTATACATAGCACTTATGCTAATAGGCACAGGGATGAGTACATATATTTTTCAAATTACAGACAGCCAATTAGCTAAGATGACGATACTTGCAATCGGTCAAATAGTAGCCACCTTAGGAGTAAATATAATAATAAAAAAACACTACAAGTGGGAAGATATAGGCTTTAGTGAAATAAATAAAAAAGGATTGATTTGGTTTATTCCATATATAGCAATAATATTAGCTATGGGTGCAAGTTTAATAATAAGTCTCTATAAAAAATCCTCAAGTATTAATACAACAACTTGGCTTATACTTTTACTAAATTTAATAGGAACCATCTTTGCAGGATTTACTGAAGAAGTAATCTTTAGAGGTGTACTATTAAACAATATTAAAAAACATAGATCTATAATATTAGCCATGATTGTTAGTAGTATTGGTTTTTCAATTATACATATCACCACAGTATTTTCAGGATTATCACTTTTCCAAGCTATATTAAGAGTAGGTTATACAAGTTTACTAGGCTTTGCATTTGTTACACTAGCTATCAAAATAAATAATTTATGGCCTCTTATAATTTTCCATATTGCATGGAATTATATAATAATAGCATCTGCTCAAATAGGAGTCCCCTTATCAAAGGCGAGTTTATTTTTCAATTTTGCAAACATAATAATTGGAACAATTTTATGGGTTGTAATAATAAGAGCTGAAATAAAAAGTAAAAAAGTAATAGAAAACATAATAGAAAATAGTGAAGAAATTTAAATACAGTTATAAATAATTAGTATAAAACAATAGATCATTAGATTAATAAACTTAATTAAATTTTACCTTATCAAAATTATCTTTGTAATCATACATTAACTAAGAGATGATTTTGATAAGGAGGATATTATGAAAAACTCTACCCAAAAAACTATTATTGATCAAAAAACTTCAAACATAACAAGTCAGTACTCTGAGGATAAAGTTATTCTTTTAGGAGAACAACCTTATGAAGGTTCTAATTACACTCAAAACATGGAATTAATTTTAAATATAGAAAATAGAGAATCAATAAGTATTAAATTTCCTTATGATGGCTATGACATGCAACTTTTTTTAGGGGATTTTAATGGAAATAATAAAGCAGAAATAATGGTAAGAGGCTCCTTTGGTGGTTCGGGGGGATTTGAAATTGCAGTTATTTATAAATATGAGAACAATCAATTAATAGAAATTTTTAGCCAGAGCATGTTTGATAAAGAAAACAACTGCCGAGGTAGCTTTAAAGAAAACTACAAAGTGCACATCAAATGTGGAGACAAAAAATACTCCATAGACATATCTAATAGACCTAAGGAATACTTAGATTTAATCTACAATAGTGATGGCAGTGTTAAACCGGAAGTCACAGTATATATAGACTCACCTTATGCATTTTATCCAGTAAAACAAGTTTACAGTCATTACTATTATTTACTTATTCAACAACGAATAGTTGGTATAGTAAATGCAGATACCTTGGGAGTAATAGAGACATTAGCGAATTTACTAGAAGATAAATACTCACAAGAATATAGAGGGTTACTTCTTTTACCATCACAGTTAGAAGCTTAAATAGATAATCTTAAAATCAATTTAGAATTTAAATATAAAAAATTAAGAATTAAAAAAAGTAAAACTAGTAAACATTCAATATGATTTTCAAGCATTGGATTAAGAAATAATATTTGTTGATACTCCAGGACTTCAGGGTATGATTGAAAGTAAATTAGATTTGATTTGTGGAAAAACAAAACAAGCTAAGATACAGTTATTTTTATACCTGGAGTTATCTGCGAAAAGAAAATTGAAAATAGGGAATAAGATGACGATATACCTAAAATGATATTTAGTAGTTTTAGCATGAGCATTACCCATATAAGAAGAATAGTAAGAGATAATATAAGAATTAACTAAACAAAATAATCAACAAAACTACAAATTTTTCATATATTAAATTTATGCTTAATTGCAATATCAAATTGAACTATTTTTTAAAATATGAAAAATAACCCAAATATTAGGCTGCATATATAGAATCTAAGTGTTCTTCAAATAGTTTCTCGGGTGTATTGTAGCCTAATATTTTTCTTGGTAATGTATTCATCCATTCTTCTATAAATCCTATGTCATTCACATCATAATTAGATAGTCTTTTACCCTTTGGAATAAATCTCCTGATAAGTCCATTATGACGCTCGTTAGTTCCTTTTTCAAATGAAGAGTAAGGATGAGTAAAGTATACTTTTGTTTCACATAACTCTTCAATATTAGATAATTCTGCAAACTCTGACCCATTATCTCCTGTTATACTTTTAAAAACTTTATCAAATTTATCACCAAAGAAGTCACGTATTTCAATAAGCTCTTTTGTAACAGCAGCAGCTGTTTTAGATTCTATTTTACGTACTATTGAGTTTCTAGTTTTACGTTCAACTATAGTCAAAAGAACATTATCATCACTAGATTTTTCGCCTATTACTGTATCAATTTCCCAGTGACCAAATTCCTCTCTAGTATTAATTTCAGATGGCCTTTCACTAATACTGCTACCTAGTACTTTTTTGTTTTTTCTTACTCTACTTGGTTTTGTACTTCTACGTAACTTATATGGTAAATCTACATTTTTAACTTCTAGTAACCCTAAATCTATATAGTTATATAAGGTCTTTGTACATACCATTTCGGATCTGTCAAATATATTTTCTTTTAATGCTTCGCCGAAACAAGCATCAGGAGATGAATTGTGATTTTGTATTTTATCTACAGCGTAGCTGATGAATTCACCACATTCTAGCCTTTTAAATGCACGCACAGAGTTCTTGCGGTTTTTTTCATATATAGCTTGGCCTGTATCAGCAAGATACATTTCTATCTTATTACCTTGCTTAATTTGAGTAGTAGTACCTCTCTTAATCTCATTTATGATTGTATTTATAGGTCTACAAAGTTCTTTTGCGATTTTATAAGGAGAAAGTCCATCATTTAATCTTATCTCTATAGTTGCACGTTCTTTAAAGCTAAGGTGTTTGTTTTTTCTTGAGTTTGTGTTATTATTGTTATTATCCATAGTATCCATATCCTTTTTTGTATTGTTTTTTTGTCGTGATTAAATAATAACATAGGATAAGATTACTATGGATTTTTTTTATATTTTTATTGGTTCAATTTCATTATACAATTAAGCATATTAAATTTATACTAAATTATATAGAGGTGAGATTATGAGTACAAGCTTAGATACGCTACATCCATATGTAAAACAATTAGCATTAAAATTTCTAGAAAAATGTAAAGCAGAAAATTTTCCAGTGCAAATAACTTATACATTTAGATCTATCAAAGAACAAAATGATTTGTATGCAAAAGGAAGAACAACAAAAGGGCCTAAGGTAACAAATGCAAGGGGAGGCTACTCCTATCATAATTATGGACTAGCTTTTGATGCATCCCCACTGGTAAATGGCAAAATAGATTGGAACAATGAAAGTCTATATAAAAAGATGGGTGCTATAGGAAAGTCAGTTGGATTAGATTGGGGTGGTGATTGGAAGAACTTTAAGGATATGCCCCATTTCCAATGGACAGGAGGACTTTTAATAGAAGAGTTGGTTAGAGGAAAAAGACCTATAGCTCCAGGTGGTGATACTGTTAAGGTAGATAGTATGAAGCTGTTGAAGTTTGATAGTGTGAAAGCTTTTCAAGAGAAGATGGGTTTAGGCGCTGATGGTGTTGTTGGAGGTAAGACGAAGGGTGCTATAGATGAAATTATGAAAAAGCCAACGTTGAGAAAAGGTGACAAGGGATTTGCGGTTAGGTATCTTCAGTTTAGGCTGGGACTTGCTGTTGATGGTGACTTTGGCAGTAAGACTGAGGAGGCTTTGAGGAAGTGGCAGATTGGGAATAAGTTGCTTGCTGATGGTGTTTGTGGTAGTAAGAGTTGGGATGTTTTAATATAAGATAAGAGTATAAAATATTTAAAAATAAATAGAAGTTATGCAAATTATAGTTAGTATTATTTGCGTAACTTCTATTATTATTTATCATATATATATTCTAAATGAAAACATTCAAATGTAATTACTTTCATATATATAATTTTTCAAGTAAGAGAAATAATAGTATTATCTGAAAATATAAAGGTAGGTAATACAAATGATAAAATTCAATGAAGATGTTAATATAGAAGAAAAGATACAAGAAATAGAAATAGTTATGAAAAAAACTAAAAATATTAGAATGTATAAGAGATATTCTGTAATTAGAAATCATCTTTTAGGATTTAGTAATAAGAAAATCTCTGAAATAGAAATTATAGCTCCTCATACCGTAGGTATTTATATTAATAAATATTATCAAAATGGACTGGATGGTTTGACAATGAAATATGATAATTGTGGCTCTGAAAGAAAGTTATCACCTATCCAAGAGAAAGAATTACTTGATATAATAAGCAATCACACTCCAAACGAAGTAGGATTTATCAATAGATATAATTGGACAATAGCACTTGTTAAAGAGTATATAAAAAATAAGTATAATATAGAATTTTGTATTAGTGCAACTCATGTAGTTATGAAGAGGTTAGGCCTTAGTCATACTAGACCAACATATGTACTAGCAAAAGCAGATGAAGAAAAGCAACATCAATTTATAGAAGATTTCGATTTGCTAAAAAAAATACTTTGATGGAGAAGTACAACATATTTTATTTGAAGATGAATCTATGATTAGAGACTATCAAGCTATACAGAAAACATGGTTTATAAAAGGTAAGCAAAGAAAAATTCCTACGTATGGTAAAAATGCAGGTGTTAAGCTAATCGGTATTTTAGACTATGTAGAAGGCAATGTATATTGTGAGGAACATGAAAGATATGATGCTAATATATTTTTAGGCTTTTTAGAAAAAACTTTAGATTTATACCCTACGGGTAAGGTAGTAATGATATTAGATAATGCAAGGATACATCATGCCAAGTTAATCCAACCATTTTTAAATAAAAATAAATTAAGATTAGAATTAATGTTTCTACCACCATATAGTCCTGAACTAAATTTAATTGAGGGGTTATGGGGATGGATGAAATCAGATATTGTAAATAACAGATTTTTTTCTAGTATCGCTGTAGTAAAAACAGCAATAAATAAATTTATCGA
>NZ_JBOFOR010000167.1:0-3446 GCF_051659545.1 Romboutsia sp.
ATATACATGGAACCATATAAAAATAAGTACTTAATAATTATTTAAACTTACCAAGTACTTATTCTTAATTCTATAAGCTCTAATCTTAAAATATAAACTTACATAAGATTATAAATTTTGCTCTACTTCATTATTTTCATAACTTATCCAATCACTAAAACTTCCACAATAAACTTTGTGTTTTATTCCAACTTCACTAAGTGCTAAGCTGTTTGGACAAGCTGTTATACCAGAACCACAGTAAACTATAACCTCATCATAATTTTTTAAACTTTCAAAATGATTTTTAAGATTTTCTAATGACTTTATATTTAATTTGGCTCCATCTATATCTAATATATCCATCCAAAAATAATTTAATGCGCTTGGTATATGACCGGCTCTTTTATCTACTGGTTCAAATTCACCTTTGTATCTTTTATTTTCTCTTGAGTCAATTATAGCGACATTATCCTTATATAATCTTTCTTTAACGTATTCCATATTTACTCTCATATCTTTATTAAGTTCAACTTTAAAATCACCTTTATTAATAGAACTTATTTCTTGCATTATTTCACCATTAATCTGTTTAAAAGCATTTATTCCACCATCTAATACATATGTATTTTCATGACCTAAATATTTTAATATCCACCAAAGTCTAGAAGGTCCAGCCAAATCACCATCATCATAAGTAACTACTATAGAATCATTGCTTATACCTATATTTTCAAAAGTATTCTTTAATTTTTCTATATTTGGTATAGGATGTCTTCCTCCATGTTCTTTTACTTCACTAGATAGCTCTGTTTCTAAATCTACTCTAACAGCACCTTTAATGTGTCCCTCATCGTAACTTATTTTTCCGTATTTCTTGTCCATTAAGTCAAATCTACAATCTACGATTACTAGTTTTTCATTATTTAGATTTTCCTTTAGCCAACTAGCATCCACTAAGTTTTTCATAATAGTCCTCCTAATTTTTTCAATTTTATATTTAATACATACTACACTACAGTATAATTTTATAAAATATAATGTAGTATTTTTTTAAACTACTTTAACTAACGAATATAATTTCCTAGACAGTCAAAAGTTCTAAAAAAATAACTCTTTTGATTAGATTTATAGCATCCTTAAGTCACTACACAAAAAGGAGAAAATCTATTAAAAGAGTTATTGATATATATTAACACATTATTTAGATTAACAATAGACATATGCTTAAATTAATTGACAATATTTAAATAAATTCAGAAGTTACTTTACAGCATAAAAGCCATCTATCGAATATAACTACTGCTTGATTGTAATTTAAAGAGTAGTCATACCAATCTATTAACTTCTTTTTTATATTATAGACCATCTCTAAATCACTTGATAAATCTAATAATTTTCTTAAAAGTATTAATTCTTTATTACTCAAGGATTCATTTCTTTTGTTAAGAAGGTTTTTGTTTGATTTTAGAAGATGTTTATTCCTTGAAGTTAAGTCTTTATAAACTCTACGTCTCACATTTTGCAATGCATCTATAAGTTTTTAATATAATTAATTAGGAATTAGTTCTTTATTATGCTACAATATATTTTAAAATGACATATATTTTTATTTAGTATCTATTTTTTCTTAAATATATATGTAAATACTAAGGATTTAATATATTCAATTTTAAACAATACATTAAATAAATTTCAGACCAGGAGGGTTACAAATATGAATATATCATCAAGAATACAGGCTGTTCCAGCTTCTACTATCATGGAACTATTAACTTATGCTGCACAAGCAAAAAAAGGTGGTAAGAAAGTTTATCATTTAAATATTGGACAACCTGATATTAAAACACCTGACGAGTTTTTTAACGCAGTAAAAAACTATAAGGGCGAGGTTTTAGAATATGCATTATCAGAAGGATTACCTGAACTTATCGAGGCTATCCAAAAGTACTATCAAGGTTATAACATGAATTTTAATAAAGATGAAATCTTAATATTAAATGGTGGTAGTGAAGCTTTATTATTTGCTATGATAGCTACATGTAATGAAGGTGATAATATATTAGTTCCTGAACCATTTTATTCAAACTACAATAGCTTTGCTAAAGCAGTAGGTGTAGAAATAAAACCTATTACAACATTAGCAGAAGATGGATTCCACTTCCCTTCGAAAGAAGATATAGTATCTAAAATAGATTCTAGAACTCGTGCTATATTATTTTCAAACCCAGGAAATCCAACTGGAGTTGTTTACACTAAAGAAGAAATTCAAATGATATCTGATATAGCTAAAGAAAATAATTTATGGATAATGGCTGATGAAGTATATAGAGAATTTGTTTATGAAGGTGATTACACTAGTTTAGGTAATATAAATGAAGTTGCTGATAGAGTTATAATAATAGACAGTGTCTCTAAAAGATATAGTGCTTGTGGAGCTAGAATTGGATCAATAGCCTCTAAAAATAAGGTATTTATGGCTCAAATTTTAAAACTGTGCCAAGCAAGACTATCAGTTCCTACTTTAGAGCAAGTTGGGGCTATCGAACTTTATAAAACACCAAACACTTATCTTGTGGAAGTAAACGAAGAATACAAAGAAAGAAGAGATGTACTGTATAATGAACTTGTAAAAGTTCCTGGAGTTGTGTGTAAAAAGCCTACTGGAGCATTTTATATAGTTGCTAAACTTCCAGTTAAAAGTGCTGATCATTTTGTAAAATGGTTATTAAGTGATTTTGATATAGATGGACAAACAGTTATGCCTTGTCCTGCTGAAGGCTTCTATGCTACTGAAGGACTTGGTGTAGATGAAATAAGACTTGCTTATATATTAAATAAAGAAGATTTAGCTAATGCTGCTAAGATATTAAAAGCCGGTTTAGAAACTTACTTAAAGTTAAATTTCTAAAATAAATAGTATACTTATGAAGGTCACTAAAAAAGTCCTTTTTAAAAATCGTAGGTGATATAACTTACGATTTTTTATTTGTATATATATAAATTGATTTAAAGACTTATCACGATGAGCATTTATATGGCTTTTGTAGGAAGAATTATCGGCATATGGATATGAAATTGGTAAAAATGTTAGAAATAAATCAAATGGTAGTTTTGAACTTAAAGAAGAAATTAGGCAACACTTGCTAGAGTCAGTCGAAGAATTAAAAAGTGATGGTTTAGATGAAGCATATTCGTATGGCGAAGCAAAAAATTCATATAATCAGTTTACTAGATATGGATATAATAACGAGGATTCTTCTTGGTACATAGAATATGAGTTAAAACATAGTGTTAAATATTATTTAACACTATGTTTTTGTACATAAAAAAAAGATTAAGTGGCTACGTCTTACTCTCCCAGGAGGTTGCCCCCCAAGTACCATCAGCGCTAAAGAGCTTAACTTCTGTGTTCGGAATGGGAACAGGTGTATCCTCTTTGCTATAATAACCACATAATCTTTATT
>NZ_JBOFOR010000168.1:0-1592 GCF_051659545.1 Romboutsia sp.
TGATTATTACTATCTAATTCCATTGTTTTATCTCCTTATTATTATTTACTACTGACTCTATTATATAACATCTTTTTATGAAAATCAAAAATAACCTAACGGTAGGCTTACATCCTCCACCTCCTACGGTGAGGAAGAGGAATTTCGCCTTATTAGGTTAAAACTACATAGACATCCTAATGGAGAGCAAATATTTGTATTTTTAAAAGGAAAAGGTGTCATGAATTTAGAAAATAAAAAACATGATGTATCCGCTGGAGATACTGTATTCATCAAAGCTGGTGAATGGCATGGAATTACTAATGGTAATGATGATGAAATGATAGCAATTCAAATTACTAAGGTTAATGCAGGAGCAGAGTTTAAATAAAAAGAAGTGGGAGTAATTAAAATTAATTACCCCACTTCTTTTTATTTCATTAATATAAACAAATCCCTATTGTACCTGGACCTGCATGTGATCCTATACTTGGCCCTATTTCTATTTTTACCATACTATCTATTCCAAACTCATTTTGAACTGCTACTTCTAATTTCTTTAAATCCTCTCTATTACTTCCTTCTCCTATAGCTATGCTTCTGTTAGTTGAATCAACGTTACATCTAGATTTAGCTAGTTCTCTAAGCTTTTCTATTACATGCTTTTTACCTCTTACTTTAGCTACATTAGTTAATTCTCCATCTTTTACTTCTAGTATTGGTTTTATATTTAGCATAGATCCTACAGCTGCCTTAGTGTTTGATATTCTGCCACCTTTTTTAAGATATTCTAACGTATCTACTGCAAAAAAAACATGTACATTTTCTCTCATTTTTTCTAACTTTTTAACTATATTCTCTACAGTACAACCTTGTTTTGCTAATTCACAAGCTTTTACTACTTGTACTCCACATCCATAAGATAAGTTCAAACTATCAAATAAAGTTATCTTTCCTTTGAGTTCATTCTTTGCCATCATTGCAGATTGATATGTTCCTGTTACTTTTGATGAACCTGATATATATAATATTTCTTTTCCTTCATTTATATATCTTTTAAAAGTTTGCTCAAATTGACCATATGTTGCTTGTGATGTTTTAGGCATATCTTTGGTTTCTTTTAATTTTTTATAAAATTCTTCATTGGATATATTCACTCCATCTTTGTAATCTGTTTCATCTATTCTTATTGTTAATGGAATTACTTCTATACTATATTTCTCTATTGTATTTTTAGGTATATCCGCTAAACTATCACATATTATTTGTAAATTATTCATTTTTTTTTCACCTCTAATTTAAGTTATAACCTTGGTTTCAATTTATAATATATAATATTACACCTATCTTAATATATTGTAAATGTAAATTCATTTATAGAAACCATTACCTTATCTAATGATATTAAACCTATAAATAAGTTATAAAATACAAATATATTACATATACTGTATGGACATAAAGTGACCGAATTAATAAAATTATTAGAGGTAAAACATTTTTAGGATTTATCAAAAATATAAGAAGCTATGTTTTTAATCATAGCTTCTTTATAAATATAATCTACATTTAGTTTTTAGTTAAATATTGTGTACCCACTTTTTACTTTTACA
>NZ_JBOFOR010000169.1:0-13068 GCF_051659545.1 Romboutsia sp.
ATTCCCAAGGACATATGCCATCTTCTCCAAAATTCAGTAATAGATTTAGAGATGTAAGGATAGTTAAAGTTTTCTAAAAACTCAAATCCAAGTATTTTACCAAGCCCAATAGCCATATCTGAATATCCTGAGAAATCAAAGTATATCTGTAGTGTAAAACAGATTATACCAAGCCATGCAGTGGCATTAGACAGTTCAGAATAAGGTGTAGCTTTAATACTGAACCAAACAGCACCTAAGTTATTTGCTAAAATTACTTTCTTAGAAAGTCCAATAATAAGTCTATAGACACCTTCATACATTTTGTCAAAGGTATGTGTTCTAGTATTTAAATCTCTTGCAATATCAGAGTATCTAACAATAGGACCTGCTACAAGTTGTGGAAATAAAGTAACAAAGGTACCTAAGTTTGTTATATTCTTTTGGGCAGGAGCTTCATTTCTATAAACATCTATAGTGTAAGACATAGTTTGGAAAGTATAAAAACTTATACCAATAGGTAGTCCTATATGAAGCAGAGCTATATTAGTATTAAATATAGAATTTACGATAGAAATGGCAAAATCGCTATATTTAAAGAATGCTAATAAGCTTAAATTTACTACAATGGAAACAATTAGTGCGGCTTTTGCTTTGGAGGTACCTCTATTTTTAGAGATAATAAGTGCATTTACATAGTCAACAGCGCAAGAAAATAACATAACTAATATATATATAGGTTCCCCCCATGCATAAAAAATCAAACTAAAAACTAAAAGAACAAGATTTTTAAACTTGTAAGGAACTAAAAAGTAGAAAAATAATACTAAAGGTAAATAAAAAAATAAAAATGTAATACTACTAAAAACCAAAATCTCACCATCCTTCATAACAGTAAAAAAGACCTTATAAAAAGGTCCTTTTATCAAATAAATTTATTTATTGCTTATCATTTCTAATATTTTTGTTTCAATATCCTTAGCGTTAGTAGTAGCTATAAAGTAAACATAGTCACCTTTGCTTTCTAATATAGAGTCAGCAACTGCAGTTATGTTATCTTCTCCACCGTATCCATCGCCAAACATTTTTAAGTTGTTATCTTTGTAAGCTTGTATTGCAGCTTTAACACCTTCTACATCATCAGTTCTAATTACAAATACATCTTGTAATTTTACGTTCATCATCGCTTGTAAAACAAAACCTTCTTTAATTTTATCCTTAACGCTTTCAAATATGTATGAATCTTTAGCTGGACCTTCTGCAACAGGTTGAGCCTTTAAGTAAGTTTCATTGTTTATTGCAGCTTTGATATCATCAACAGGTACATCTTTAACTTCACTCTTTGGTGAGCAGCCCACAAGTCCTAAAGTGAATACTAGTGAAAATAATACTAATAACTTTTTCATGACAATCCTCCTAAATTTTGTTGTTATTGAATTACACAAAAGTTTACTATAAATTGAATAAAATGGCAATGTAAAAATAACGACAAGTTTTTGTCGAAATATAGGGGAAAAAATAGAGTAATAAAAAGTAAATAAAGAGTAATAGATGTAAAAAATGTAAATAATTACAATAGGAGGTGGGACTATGAGAGTACCTAAACATGTAGGTATTATCCCTGATGGCAACAGAAGATGGGCGCAAAATAATGGTATGACTAAAGAAAAAGGCTATGATAGTGGCTTAGATCCGGGGTTAGAAGCTTATAGACTATGTAGAGATATGGGAGTTGAAGAAGTAACTTTCTATGGATTTACTACTGATAACACAAAAAGACCATCATATCAAACCGAAGCTTTTACAAAAGCCTGTGTTGAAGCAGCGAATAGGCTAGTAGAAGAAGGGGCAGCTCTTTTAGTAATGGGAAATACAAAATCACCAATGTTTCCAAAAGAGTTACTACCTTATACAAAAAGAGCAGAGTCAAAGGAAGGACAGATAAAGGCCAATTTATTAGTGAACTATGGATGGCACTGGGACTTAAATACTTTAGCAGAGGCAAAGAATGTTAACAAAAATAATCTACAAGAGAATATACAATCCTTTGATATATCTAGACTAGATTTAATAGTAAGATGGGGCGGTCGAAGAAGACTAAGTGGATTCTTGCCAGTACAGTCGATTTATGCAGACTTCTATGTGATAGAGGACTACTGGCCTGACTTTAGAAAAACCCATATGTTGCAAGCTTTTGATTGGTACAGCACACAAGATGTTACGTTAGGCGGTTAAATAAATAATATAAAGGTTAATATAGTTGGAAAATATTGAAAATTACCTTTCTAGATGTTAAAATACACTTATAAATATAAGTGTAGATAAATGTTTAGAAAGGTAATTTTATGTCCAAAAACAACAACAAAAAAACTAAAAAGAAAAGAATCAGAAAAGGAAGATTATTAATAGTAATTTTATTAATAGGAGCATTTATTTTTGCTATTGCTAAAGGGGGCATATGGGCAGAAAAGACTATAAAAAATATACAGGATAAGAAAAATAAACAAGAAGTAGAAAAAACAGTTAAAATGGAGCAATTTGATTTAGAAGAAGAAGTAAATAAAGATTTAGGTAAAAAGTACACGGTATTAGTAGACCCTGGTCATGGAGGAAATGACAAAGGAACTATGAACAAAAGTAAAACTATACTTGAAAAAGAAATTACTCTACAAATAGGAAAGAGAGTTGCAAATAAATTATCTCATCAAAAGGATGTACAAGTAATTATTTCTAGAACCGATGATAAATACATAAGTCCAGGAGATAGGGCTAGGTTAGCAAATGAACAAGGTGTAGATGTATTAGTTTCAATACATCTAAATGCTGAAGGAGGAGGAAATAGTGCATCTGGTGTAGAGACTTATTATAGAAGAGGAGCTATAGACGAATCAAAAAAGTTTGCTGAGTCAGTTCAAAAGACTATAAAATCTTATATAGACACAAGAGATAGAGGGATAAAAGAAGATATATACCAAGTGTTAAGAGACAGTGATATGCCAGCTATATTAATAGAATGTGGTTTTTTAACTAATCCTGGAGAAATTAAAAATTTACAGAATGCAGAATATCAAGATACTTTAGCAGAAGGAATCACTCAAGGAGTATTAACTTTTTTAGATGAGAAATCAAAATAATATTTCTGAAATTAATAGGCCTAATGAAGAAGTATAATATAGGGGAAAAATATGAGTGGAGAGAGTAAGAATAGCAAATATAAGTTACAATTAAATATTGTACTAAGCCTTATTATTGTTTCAATGCTAGGAATAGGTATATATACAAATAAGCTTATCGATAAAACCAAAGAACAAAACCAAGCACATATAAAGGAAGTAACTATACAAGTAGCAAATAGTATTACTACTAAATTTGATGTGTACTTTAAAGAGTTAAATTATATTAAAAGAAGTATTATTGAAAATGATGTATTAAGTGATGAAACAAAGCAAATCTTACTAAAATATAAAATAGATGAAAAAGTATTTGATGAAATATTAGTTTTGGATAATCAAGGGGCTGGTGTTACAAGTCAACAAAAGCCTATTGATATAGGAGGTACACCTTATTTTGAAAGTATAAAAAAATCTAACGACATTTGTGTATCAGACCCTAAAACTACTGAACTTATAGGTGAAGATTTAGTTTTATATTCTATTCCAGTTAAAAAAGAGAATGAAAATACAGGATTTATTGTAGGTATAAATAAAGCACAAATCTTAATGAGTAAATTATCAACGGGCGTATATGGGAATGAAGGGAATTCTTACATAGTAAACAAAGATGGAAATATAATATTTTCAAATGAAAAGAAGTATATAGGGAAAGATATTTTCAAACTATTATATAAGGATGATACTGATGATACTTTAGCTAAACATAAAGAGTCTTTCAAAAATGAAAAACAAGGATCAATTGAAGAAAGTGTAGACTCAAATGATTTATATATAGGATTTTCTATAATACCTTATACGAATGAATGGTATGTTATAAAGTCCATACAAGAAAAAAGTATATTAAAGAATACTGAAAACACTACTCATATTTTAGTAGTTATAATTGCTTTCATTATATTTACATTTATTATAATAGGAATATACTTCTTTATAGTACAAGAAAGACTTAAAAAAGCAGCATTTAAAGATAAAATTACAGACATTAACAATTATGAAAAGTTTCTTTTAGATGCTAAAGATTTCATAAAAAACAGAAGAAAGAATAAAAGGATTCTTTTACTTTGTTTTGATATAGATAAATTTAAAATAATAAATGATATACATGGCTATGAAACAGGAGACAAGGTATTAAAAGCTATTGCTCAAAATATTAAGACAAGTTTTGATTCTAAAGCAGTATATGGAAGAATAACAGGAGATATTTTTGCATTGATAGTAGAAACTGAAGCAAATGATAAAGAAATAAATATGGTAGTAGAAATTATAAGGAAAGATGTAATAAATTTAAGTGGGCATGATGAATTAGATTATGCATTTAATTTGCAAACTTGTGTAGGTGTATATATAGTTCAAGATACAGATTCTGATATTAAAAAAATAGTATCTAATGCAGATATGGCTAGAATAAAATCTAAAGAAAATATTTATAAGTCTTATGTAATATTTGATGAAAATATGAGGGCAGAAATAAAGCTAATAGCCAAACTAGAGAAGGATTTATATTCAGCTATAGAAAATAATGAACTTGAAGTATATTATCAACCTAAGTACAATATTAATACTAGTAAAATCGTCGGAGCAGAGGCTTTGCTTAGATGGAATCACTCTGGTATGGGTATAATAAGTCCGGTAAAGTTTATACCAATAGCAGAAAAAAATAGATTTATAAATAAAATAGGTAAATGGGTGTTTGAAGATGTATGTAGGAACCTTAGAGAGTCTATAGATGAAGGAATAGAAGTTGTGCCTATAGCTGTAAATATATCTAGAGTAGAATTATATCAGCCTACACTAATACATAATTTTCAATTAGCATTGTTGAAATATAAGATAGCTCCAGAACTAATAGAAATAGAAATTACAGAAACTACAGCTCTAAACAATATAAAGTTTATCAACTCTAAGCTTAGCGAAATAAAAGGATTGGGAATTAAGGTTGCTATGGACGATTTTGGAACTGGAAACTCTAACTTAAGCAACTTAAAGGATATATCTATTGATGTATTAAAATTAGATAGATCTTTATTAATAGATATTGAGAACAATGATAAAACAGAAGTAATGGTTAAATCCATTGTAAGCTTATCAAAGAACTTAAGAATGAGTACTGTATGTGAAGGTGTTGAAAATATAAGCCAGGTTGAAATAATTAGAAATGCTGGCTGTGAGATAGTACAGGGATTTTTATTTTCTAAACCAATAAAAGAAGATGCATATAAGAGGATTTTAAAAACTAATAAACTTTAAAGAGATGTAGCTAACTAAAAAGATGTTTGAATCTAAAAAAGGAATGAAAAATCATTCCTTTTTTTGTATGTAAACATATACTAAAAGAAAAATTAAAATTGGGAGGAATAAAATGGGATATAAATCCTTCAAAATATTAGCTTTTGATGGAGGTGGGCTAAGAGGAGCCTTAAGTATAACCTTGCTCAGAAGAATTCAAATGGAAATGCCTCAGATAGTTAGAAATACAAATCTTATAAGTGGAACTTCA
Source organism: Romboutsia sp. (assembly GCF_051659545.1). Taxonomy (GTDB): domain Bacteria; phylum Bacillota; class Clostridia; order Peptostreptococcales; family Peptostreptococcaceae; genus JBOFOR01. The sequence goes on from NZ_JBOFOR010000169.1 coordinate 5,650, forward strand.
ACAGGAAGCTTAATTGCATTAGGTCTTGCTTATGGAGTAAGTCCCAGAGAAATAGAAGAACTATATTCACTAGAAAATTCAAAGTATATATTTCATAAGTCTTACTCAGAAATGATAAGACCAAAATATGACAACAAACATTTAAAAGAAAAGCTTTTAAGTATATTTCCAGAGAACTTAAGGTTAAAAGACTTAGGAAAATTAGTAGTAATACCTACTTTTTATATAGGAAATGAAACTAGTAATTGGAAACCTATATTTTATAATAATTTACCTAATTCATCTACAGAAAATGCAAGAGTAGTAGATGTAGCCATGAGTAGTAGTGCAGCGCCAGTGTTTTTTCCAACTTATAATTATCATATAGATGGAGGTATAATAGCAACAGATCCAAGTCTTGTAAGCTTAATATATGCTATGGGAAAAGAAATAAACAAAAAAACAGAGGATATAAGACTATTATCATTTGGAACAGGATACTGTTATAACAGTATAAAACAAGACACTACAACATGGGGAGTAGTAGATTGGATTGTAAACAAAGACCCATCACTTCCTATTATCTCAATTACCCTAGAAGGGAATGCTCAAATGAGTCAGTTTTTGTCTGAAAAACTTTTAGAGGAGAATTACTGTAGAATAAATCCTCATATGGATAGAGATATTTCTATGGATGATTGTGAAGCGATTAATTATTTAGTAGAACTTGGAGAAAATTATGACATTGAAGACTATTTAAGATGGATAAAAAACAAATGGGATTAACATAAATAATTAATATGCTATAATTAACCTGTTGGAAAAAGTTTACATATTTGGAGGGGAAATATGGGGGGAGACTTTTATGCTTCAAATGCTTATGAAGAAAGCTTAGATATAGAGCTTAAAAAAACTAATGGAGTTTACTATACTCCTAGAATAATAGTTGATTATATAGTAAAAAATACTATAAAGAATCATGACATATTAAAAAATCCATACCCTAAAATACTAGATATATCTTGTGGATGTGGAAATTTTTTAATAGAAGCTTATGATGTATTATACGATTTATTTGAAGAAAACATATATGAACTAAAGGAAAAATATGATTCTGATTATTGGAAAACTGACAACCTTCACAACCATATAATTTCAAACTGTATTTATGGAGCAGATATAGATGAAGAAGCTATAAAAATTTTAAAAGAAGAGCTAACAAATAAAGATAGAGATTTAAAGGTAGATAGATTTAATTTATACTGTTGTGACAGCTTAAAACAAAACTGGAAGAATAGGTTTGACTATATAATAGGAAACCCACCTTATGTAGGACATAAAAATATAGAAAAAGAATACAAAAAATTTATATTAAAAGAATACAGTGAAGTTTATAAAGGAAAAGCGGATTTGTATTTTTGTTTTTACAAAAAAATAATAGATTTATTAAAAAAAGATGGAGTTGGCAGTATTATAACTCCTAGATATTTTTTAGAAAGCCCATCGGGAAAGTATATAAGAAAGTATATAAGTAATAATGTAAATATAGAAGAAATAGTAGATTTTTTAGGAGCAAGTATATTTAAAAATATTGGCATATCAAGTTGCATAACAACCTTTAGAAAACAAAAACAAACAAATAGTATAAAAGTACTTAGAATAAAAGATGAAACTATAAATATAAGAAACTTAGATTCCATAGAGGAATTTATGAAACAAGACACCTTTGATCATCTCATATTACAAACAAATTCACTAGAAGAATGGATAATACTAAACACAGAAGATAAAAGTTTTTATCACAATATTGAGGAAAAATGTGACTACTTTTTAGAAGACATATGTACAAGTTTTCAAGGCATAATTACAGGCTGTGATAAGGCTTTTGTAATACACAAAGAAAATAGTAGATTAGAAACTGTAGACAAAAATCTTTTAAAACCGTGGGTAAAAAATAAGAATATAGATAAATATATAGTTAAGGAAAATGATTACAAACTTATATATTCAGATGATATAAAAAATGAAGAAAGTCATGCTAGAGTAATAGAAGAATTTATTTTTAAATATAAGGACAAACTTTTAAATAGAAGAGAATGCAAAAAAAACGTTAGAAAATGGTACGAGCTTCAATGGGGAAGAGAAAAAGAGCTATTCGAAAGAGTAAAAATTATGTACCCCTATAAAGCAAAGCAAAATAAATTTGCTATAGATTACAACCATAGTTTTTGCAGTGCAGATGTATATTCATTTTTCATAAAAAAAGAATATGAAAAGGAGTTTTCTTATGAATACTTATTAGGAATCCTAAATTCAAACACCTACGATAAATATTTTAAAATAAATGCAAAAAAAATGAGTAAAAAAATTTATGATTATTATCCTAATAAAGTAATGAAACTTAAAATCTTTAAAGATGAAAATTATAAGACTATTGAAGATAAAGCAAAAGAAATACTACACTGCATCAACGAAAAAGAATATGAAAAAGTTGATTCTCTGGAAAAAGAAATAGATTTTTTAATAAAAAAGTCTCTAGAATTATAATCACTAATAAGTCCTGTATATCATATAAATAATATAATACAAATAAAAGGGGGACTTAATATATGATTAGTGCTAGAGTAGATGAAAATGAAAAAAGGGTATATGTAGATGTAAGTGGGTATATAAACAGTAGAGATGCCAAAGAGTTTATGAATAATCACAAGCAAATAATAAAGGGTCTAAGAGTATCTCAATATAACTTAGTAGTAAATCCTTCAGTATTTGAATGTGAAAGAAATGAAGATATAAGAGATGTATGTATGGCTTTTTTTAAAACTGGATATAGAAGAATGTATTTAGTAGATCCAAATAATTATATTATGAGCATAATGTCACTAGGACCTGTTGAAAAAAAATTATTTACAAAGTCAGTTAAAGTAGTAAAAACAGCAAGTGCAATAAAATAATTATTTAAATACAAAAAATGAAAGATATATACTTTTTCATTGGATATATGATAAGATATATAATAATTCTAATTATTATTCGACTAAAAATTAAAAAAATATTGAATAAAATTATATTTCGACTTGAAATACTATATAATTTGTAATATATTTTAAGTAGATATCTTTCATGTGAAACATAGGTGATAATTATGAGAGGTTTAGTATTAGAAGGTGGCGGAACCAAAGGTGCTTACCAAATTGGTGCTTACAAGGCTTTAAGAGAACTAGGAATGGAATTTCAAGGAGTAACAGGAACTTCCATAGGAGCATTAAATGGTGCTTATATAATTCAAAATGATATTGAAATTATGGAAGATATTTGGCTATCTTATGATTATACTCATTTCATAAATGTTGATGAAGAATTTTATGAGAAATATAAAAATATAGATTTTACTGCTAAAAATTTTAATTCTGTAATAGGTCTTATAAATAAAGCGGTGCACAATGAAGGTATTGACATTAGTCCACTAAGAGAATTATTACAAAAAACACTAAATGAAGAGGCTATAAGAAAATCTAACAAAGACTTTGGTCTAGTAACAGTATGGTGGGATAGAAAAATAAACCCACATCCAATGTATATAGAAGATATACCACAAGGAAGATTAGTAGATTATTTAATAGCAGGTGCATCCCTACCAATTTTCAATTTAGAAAAAATGGATGATAAACTTTATTTAGATGGAATGTTTTTTGACAACATACCAGTTAGCCTTTTAGAGGATAAAGGGTACAAAGACATAGTAGTTGTTAGATTAATAGATGATTATCTTGGAAAAAGAAGTTTGAGTAAATATCAAGATATAAATATTAAAACTATAGTACCATCAGAGTATTTAGGCGGATCTCTAAACAAAGATAGAAATAGTGTAGAAAAAAATATTAACTTAGGATATTTAGACACAATGAAAGCCTATAATAGATATGAAGGTATAAAGTACTATTTCAATGCAGACTATAAATTTGATGAAAATTATTGCTTTGAAAAGTTTAAAAATATGGAAAAAGAAACCATTGAATCGCTTTTAAATATATTAAGCATAAAAAGAGAACCAACTTTAAGAACACTAATGGAAAACGTAATACCAAAAGTTGGAGAATTGGTAGGATTACCAAAAGAATTTTCATACAAGGATTTATTTTACTGTATATATGAAAAAAAACTTGAAGAAAATAATATAAACAGAATTAGACTTTATGACATTAACAAAGTAGTAGATGTTGTTAATAGAAACATAGATTGTAACAAAATGTTAAGTTCTAATTTTGAAGTTAAGCCTTTTATGTCTTTACAGAAAAACAAAATAGCAAAAATTTTGACAAATTGTCTTATAAAAGACTTTGTTAGGCAAGATTAAGTTATTAGGGTGGGACAAAAAAAGTACCTATGGACACAAAAGTCTAAGCTAAGGTATAATTATTATAGTTGATAAAGTAAACAAAATACTTTAAGAATAAATTTTGGAGGTTTTACAATGGAAAAAATAGTGAGTATAAAAAATGCTAGTGGATTACATGCTAGACCAGCTGGAATGTTTGTAAAAAAAGCTGCTGAATTCAAGTCTACAGTTGAAGTTATAGCTAAAGGAAAAACTGTAAACGCTAAATCTATAATGGGTATAATGAGTTTAGGACTAGGTCAAGGTGATGAATTAACAGTTGTAGCTAACGGAGATGATCAAGAAGCTGCAGTAGCTGCATTAGCTGGATTAATCGAGAGTGGATTTGGAGAATAATAATAGATAAGCCTCGGTTTAGACCGAGGTTTTGGCATATATACAAAAATACATAAAAAATCATTGAACTTTTAGGAGGAGAACGAATATGTACAAAGGAACAGGGGCATCTCCTGGAATAGCTCTAGGAAAAGCATTAGTAGTTAAACATGAAGAAATGGTTATAGAAAAAAAATCTATAGAAGATGTTGAAGCTGAAGTTTTAAAATTACAAAATGCAGTTGCTGTATCGAAAGAGGAACTAATTAAAGTTAAGGAAAAGGCTTTAGTTGAATTAGGAGAGCACGAAGCTCAAATATTCGAATCACACTTACTAGTATTAGAAGATCCAGAGTTATTAGATTCTTCAATCACTAAAATAAGAGATGAAAAAGTAAATGCAGACTTTGCATTAAATGAAATAAAAGAAATGTTCGTTGCTATGTTTGAATCTATGGACAATGAGTACATGAGAGAAAGAGCAGCAGACATAAAAGACGTAACTAATAGAATATTAAGAAACATATTAGGAATCAAAATAGTTGATTTAGCAGGACTTGATGAAGAAGTAGTGTTATTAGCACATGACTTAACTCCATCAGATACAGCTACAATGAACAAGAAGATGGTTCTTGGATTCTTAACTAACATCGGAGGAAGAACTTCTCATACAGCTATAATGGCTAGAACATTAGAAATAGCTGCAATAGTTGGTCTTAGTGACATAACTGAGAAAGTTCAAGACGGAGATTACATAGTATTTAATGGAGATACTGGTGAAGTTATAGTTAACCCAGATGAAGAAACTATAGCGAAGTACTCTAAATTAAAGGCAGACTACGAAGAGTACAAAGAGTCTTTAAAGCAATTAAAAGGTAAGACTTCTGTAACTTTAGATGGAAGACATGTAGAGTTAGCAGGAAACATAGGAAGTCCTAATGATGTAGAAGGATTAATAAACAACGATGCTGAAGGTGTTGGGCTTTATAGAACTGAATTCTTATATATGGATAAGGAAGATGCATTCCCAACTGAAGAAGAGCAATATGAAGCATACAAAGCAGTATTAGAAGGAATGAATGGAAAACCTATAGTTATAAGAACATTAGATATAGGTGGAGATAAAGAACTTCCATACTTCCACATGGATCAAGAAATGAATCCATTCTTAGGATACAGAGCTATAAGAATATGCTTAGATAGAACTGATATATTCAAAACTCAATTAAGAGCTTTATATAGAGCAAGTGTACATGGAAAATTAAGAATAATGTTCCCTATGATATCTTCTTTAGAAGAATTATTAGCTGCTAAAGAGATAATCAAAGAAGTATTAGCTGAAATGGATGCTAACGGAGAAGTTTATGCTAAAGATGTAGAAGTAGGTATGATGATAGAAATACCATCTGCAGCTATTATATCTGATGTATTAGCTAAGCATGTTGACTTCTTCTCTATAGGAACAAATGACTTAATCCAATATACTTGTGCAGTAGATAGAATGAACCAAAAGATAAGTTACTTATACAACCAATTCAACCCAGCTGTACTAAGACTTATAAAGATGGTTATAGATAATGCTCACAAAGAAGGAAAATGGGCAGGAATGTGTGGAGAATCTGCAGGAGATCCATTAATGATACCAATATTATTAGGAATGGGACTTGATGAATTCTCAATGTCACCAATATCTGTACTTCCAGCTAGAAAGTTCATAACTTCTGTGAATTATGAAGATATGAAGAGCTTTGCTGATGAAGTATTAACTATGGGAACAGCAAAAGAAATAAAAGCACACGTTCAAAAAACTTTCAATATATAATGTAAAAGTCGCTATTAATTTAGCGGCTTTTTTTGTATAAATATATAGTACGCGAAGCGTCTGAGGATATAAGCTTTGCTCCAGGCGGGCAAGCCGCAATGTCGCTACAGCTTATATCCTCAACCGCTTCGCTCTTGATCTATATATTTAGTTTCGAGCAAGTTGCCGCTAAACTAATAGCGATTTTACGGGCGGCAGCAAAAAAGAAAAAGAAAAAATATTAAAAAATTAAAGGTGAATAAAGAATATGATATTACAAAAACTAGTGTAAATAGACATTTTAGGAGGCGTGATATTATATGATTCAGATTTTGATGGGTACTGCACTGCTTTTATTGGTGCTGGGATTATTCACTTTATTTTCTATGTGCGAGGTTTAAAACCACCGACTTTAGGCGGTATACGCTTTGAGCCTTCTAAAAAGTTATCTATATGAACATACTAATTACTAAGGATGGTGGTTAGTATGGAAGGATACAACAAAGGAAGTCATACGGTGCATGATATAAAATATCATGTAATATGGGTGACAAAATATAGATACAAAGTGTTACACAAAAAAATAGGAATGAGGTTAAGAGAGCTAATACGACAAGGTTGTGAAGCAAGAGGAATCATAATAATTCAAGGTAGTATTGGCAAAGATCATGTTCACCTACTAATATCCTGTTCTCCAAGCATTGCACCAAGTAAAATAGTACAATACTTGAAAGGAAGATCATCAAGATTAATTCAAGATGAATTTCCAGAGTTAAAGAAAAGGTACTGGGGACAACATCTTTGGGCGAGAGGATATTTTTGTGCTACTGTAGGAAGTGTAACGGAAGAAACAATAAGGCGGTACATAGAGAGCCAGGAAATAAATGATAAAGATGAAATTTTCAAAGTAGAAGAGTAGGAGTTT
>NZ_JBOFOR010000170.1:0-2955 GCF_051659545.1 Romboutsia sp.
TACCAGCAGCTTTATCAGGGATAATAGTTTCTATGAAGATACCTGGATATGAAATAATATCTTCAGTAGTATTTATGACTATATTAGTAACACTTATAGTACAAGCTAGTACTACTAAAATAGTAGCTAAGAAGTTAGAAGTACTAGAAGAAGATTCTGATAGTGAATTACAAGGAGTCGCATAATTATTATAAGTCAGTTTAAAAACACTCTAGAAATTGAATTTCTAGAGTGTTTTTGTAATATAATTAAAACAAATATAAATTTATTGAAATGTAATAAATATTTAATGAATACACATTTTTAAGGAACGCTCATATATTTTAACATGTAGACAATTATAGAAAGTGGTGCTTAGAATATGTGTGGAATTGTAGGGTGGGTAAATCTCAAAGACAATATAAGAGATAATGTAAAAGTAATAGAAGAAATGAGAGATACACTAGAATTTAGAGGTCCTGATTCCTATGGAATAGAGTGCTACACTCATGCACTTTTAGGACATAGAAGATTGGCAATAGTAGACCCAACAGGGGGGCTTCAGCCAATGAACAAGGTAATAGGGGATCAAAAATATACAATAGTATACAATGGTGAACTTTATAATACAGAAGAAGTAAGAGCAGAATTACTTCAGAAAGGGTATACTTTCAAATCTTACTCAGATACTGAAGTATTATTAACTGCTTTTATAGAGTATGGTAAAGATTGTGTAAATTATATAAATGGAATATATGCCTTCGGAGTTTGGGATGAACATAAACAAGAATTATTTTTAGGAAGAGATCCATTAGGGGTTAAACCATTATTTTATGCTTTTAAAGATAATTCGTTAGTTTTTGGCTCAGAAATAAAAGCTATTTTGAAACATCCAAGTATAGAACCTATAGTAGATAAAGAAGGACTTTTAGAACTTATGTCATTAGGACCTCAAAGAAAATTAGGTGGTGGAATATTTAAAGAGATTAAAGAAATTCCACCTGCTTATTATCTAGTATTTAATGAAAATGGAATACAATTAAAAGAATATTGGAAACTAGAAGCTAAAGAACATGAAGAGGATTTAGAAGTAACTACTAGCTATTTAAGAGATTTATTAGTAGATGCTATTGAAGGGCAATTAGTTAGTGATGTTCCTGTATGTACATTTTTATCAGGTGGATTAGATTCTAGCTTTATATCTCATGTAACTTCACAATCATTTAAAAGAGAAAATAAAGGCAATTTGCATACTTTCTCAGTTGATTATACTGATAATGATAAATTTTTTAAAACTAGTGAATTTCAGCCAAATTCAGATGCTTATTGGGTTGTAAAAATGACAGAGTATTTAAAAAGTGATCATCATAATATAGTTTTAGACAATGAAGAATTAGCATATTGCTTGAAACAAGCAACAATAGGTTGTGATTTACCATTAATGGCAGACATTGACTCTTCATTGTATTTATTTGCAAAAGAAGTTAGAAAATATGCCACAGTGGCATTGTCAGGAGAATGTGCCGATGAAGTTTTTGGAGGCTATCCTTGGTATACTAAAAATTATGACAAAATAGAAATTTTCCCTTGGGCAGATTCAGTATCTTATAGAAAAAGTATCTTGTCTAATAATTTAAAGTCTCTTCCTATCGAAGAATATGTAAAACAAATGTGCAGTGATTCGATTGCAAAAGTTCCAAAACTAGCAGGCGAATCTAAAAAAGATTCTTTAATGAGAGAGATGTATTATCTAAACATTAAATGGTTTATGGTAACTTTATTAAACAGAAAAGATAGGATGACAATGGCAAATAGTTTAGAAGTAAGGGTACCATTTGCAGATAAAAGGTTAGTAGAATATGCATTTAATATTCCAGCAGATATGAAATTACTAAATGGTAGAGAAAAAGGACTTTTAAGAGAAGCAATGAGAACAATTTTACCAGATGAAATAATAGACAGAAAGAAAAGTCCATATCCAAAAACTCATAATCCATTATATACAGAAACAGTTAAAGGAATGTTGAAAAATATAATAAATAAGCCAAATGCTAGAATATTAGACATAATAGACAAAGGTGAAATCGAAAATATTATAAATACTAATGGAGAATCTTTTACAAAACCATGGTTTGGTCAACTTATGACAGGACCTCAGGTTATGGCATATCTAGTGCAACTTGATACTTGGATTAATGAATATAATATAAAATTTGAATTAGATTAATTAAAAGAGAAGCATTCACTATACTTGAGAATGCTTCTCCTTTAGTAATTAACATATAGTTATTCATAGTATAAGTTATTGTTAATAAAAAACTTATTTTCTACCTCTTTTTTTAGCAAAAAAAGGAGTCTTTTTTTGTGAAGGAGAAGTTTTAACCTTGTCACCTTTAGAATCTATTTTTTTAGCTTTAGGGGCATCATCCTGAGGCTTAACTTTACCAGTTACAGTATCCATAACAACCTTTTGTATTACACTAGCAGTTCCTGATTTGTTTATAAAGCCATTAGAATCTTCAGTAGTTATTGATATCTCGAAGTAATCTACGCCCTTAATTTCATCTTTAAAGTTTATGTAAAAACTATACTTTCCACACTTACTGTATATTATAAGAGTTTCTTCATCTAAACAGATTTTTTTAAAATAGCTTAAATCATCAAATTGTAATAAATCCATTAATATCACCTTTTCTTTATTAGTTTTTCTTTTTTTATTATACATTACATAGACATTATTATACTACATAAAAAAAATAGTTACAAAAAATCATATTAATAAATAACTATAGTAGAAATTTTGCTAAAAGGATGATGAAAAATATAAAAATATAATATATCCTGAATTATTCATTAAATAATTAAAGCTACGCTTAAAAAGGCGTAGCCACTAATGTCCAGATATTAAAAATTTTCACCTAAAAAGTGAAAAAGTATATGAAAAAAGTCTCAAATTTGTTATTGTTAATTTGCGAA
>NZ_JBOFOR010000171.1:0-3275 GCF_051659545.1 Romboutsia sp.
CCTAAGTTTTCTTCTCCCCAACCTAACTTAGGTTTTCCATTAATTGCCTCTTTAGTTTGATTAATAAAAGTTTGTATGTCCAAATCTTGTTGTTCTTCAATAGCATTTGTTTCTTCAACTCTTCCTAAAGCATTTTTTACAAACAAATCTTGTTTATTGTTATTTAGTATCTTACTTAAAGCATTAGTTTTTCTTTCTCTGTTTTTTTTTCTATCTGCCATTGATTTTCCTTTAATTTTAATTCTATCAGAGAACACATTTGTACCTTGGGGTAAATCAACATCTATTCCTCCATTATTATGAGAAGGACCTTTAAAGTCTAGTAATTGACCATTAGGTGTTTCAGCTGCTTCATTTCCTTCAACTTCAACTGGAACTTTACCTCCATAAGCAAACATATTTGGTGCTGTTGCTGCAATATTACTTCCTAATTGAATTGTTTCTTTATTTTTTTTAACAAAATCAGCTAGCTTACCTGTGCCTTCTCCACCCATCTTACCAAAAGCTCCCCCCATCATCCCTTGACCTACAGACATAGCCAATCCCCCTCCAATATCTAATCCTCTGGTTAAATTATCTTCAGAAGCTAATTGAGCTTGAGCAAACATTAAATCATTTCTTACCAAAGCATCATTTGGATTTTCTATTTCCATAATATTCCTTCTTGTTTTATTTCTATTTTCAAGTGGGTCTATAGAACTTCCAAAAGCACATTTAGGTCTTTTATTTTTTTGTTTAGTTTTTTTCATATAAATCTTAATTATAAATATTAATCTTTAATTTTTTATTTATCTAAAAGAATTAGTTTCATTTTCTCCTGAAATATTTAATAATAATTTCACATCTGCAAAACTATCAAATATTACTCGTATTCCCAAATATTTATCCCTAAAACTTTCTAGTTGTGTCCAATCTTTTTCATAATTGAGTGAACTTTCATTTAATTTTTTATCTATGAAATATTCAGATTGAAGAGAATTTATGTTAGAATTAAAAATGGGTTTAGTATAATCTACTCTAATATCCCTAAAATTATTGATATGCCAAGTTCTTTCTTTCCTATCTGCGAGTATTTCATTATTAGTTAAGTTAGTTATTTGTTGATGTAAATAATTTTCTTTATCAGGATTGTCAGCTTTCACTTTTATATTTAATAAACCAGAACATTGTTTAGAATTATATAATATTACTTTATTAAATAATACATCAACATCTACATATTCATTATTTTCAGTTATAAATTTCTTTGCTTCAATTAATAAAGATATGAAATCCCATACTTTAGTTGAAAGAGAGTTAGATAAAGCTATATAATCGATTATAAAGGGATGTTTTGTTCCATAGAACATTTGATATATTCCTACAGTATTATGTTTCCAAAAAGCATTATTATTTGTGGGTAACCAACTTAAAAAATTTTGTGGGGTATTAATGTAAAATTGTGGTAAATACGAATGAAAACTTACCCAATAATTTTCTTTTAGTGAATAACTAATAGTCCAAGAATTATTACTTTGAGCTGGATTGATAGGTGTTCCTATAACATATTCATAAATTGTATCAATATATTTTACTGGGCTTGTTATCACAGTTGTAGTATAGTTACAGCAAACCATATCACAAATTTTTGGTATTGTTTGACCACCACCAGAAATGCCATCTCTTGTTAAATCTCCAGTGTTTATATTGTATTTAAATTCCCCCAAAGAAGTTACACCTGTGCCATCACACACACCAGTAATATTATTATGTGATGCCTCAACTTTTATACCTGGAAAAGTGTAATTTCCTACTGCAGTTCCTCCACGGTTTTTAAATTCAAAATTTTCAACAAACATTGTCCCTCCTTTATAACCAATAGCAAAAAACTCAACTTCATTATTTCCTTTTGTTCCATACCACCAAGCAGCAGCTTTAAAAATTACATCTTCTGAATTTGGAAAATCTTTTACTATATTTTGCACATAGATACACACAGATTCAACACCTGTTCCTGTATTATCTCCTCCCCATTTAATATAATCTGGTTTATTTTCACCAACACAATCTCTCTCTTGCTTCCACCCTAATTTTTTAGCTAGTGTTGGAAAAGTAAGTTCTGTAGAAGTATCTAAATCTCTACCATCTGAGAAATTATATTTAAAAACTAAATAATCTATGTTTTTAAATAAAGGTCTGCAATTGGTCTTACCACAGTCATCACAAGTAGGGGAGCATTCTTGTTCTTCTGGAACAACTGTTATGATACAATTTTTTTCTAATTGATTACTTGTTTCTAATTTAGTTTTTTCAACATCTTTGCTGAATTTCATTTTACAGTTTTCAAGACCTAGATAAGTCCAACCATTATTTTGTCTATCTGAAATTATTTGTTGATAGTTTGTAAAATATACCATATTTTCATTTAAAGAACATACCTCACAGTCTGGTAAACTGTTAAAAACATCATTTAAAATAAAATCTTTTTTAGTTAGTATTATTCTTTCTTTTTTAGAATCATAAGTAGAAATAAAACCTATACCATCTTTATTACTTACGTTATCATCATAAGGATAATTTTTAAAGTTTAATTTATAATACTCTTCTTTTGCTTTTAAAGGTATATTATTATAAAACCAATTATACATTCCTTGACTAGAAATTTCAGTAAGTTTCTGTCCATCAAATTTATAAAAAGTATTTTGGTTTTCACAAACAAAGAAATATCCGTTAGGTGTTTTTATTGCACCAAATTTATGTTGAAGCCCAGCAGAATTTCCTGTATCATCATCAACTATTTTTTGTGGTGGAATTTCAAAATAACTACCTGTGCCAATAAAAGATACTATTTGATTTGTAACTCTTTCTTGATAGTTTTTAGGCATTTGCCATAATCCTTCTCTGGTATGTACAAAAAGATTATTATTAATTTTAAATAGATTTGTTATTTCTCCTGTTTCTCCATCTAAATCTCTATAGTTATTAGGAAGAAATATCCTATAATTATCTGAAAGTTCTTCTTGAAAAGATTGTTCAGAATAATGTACTCTATGTGGGAAATCTTCTTTACACTTTGAACAACAATCGTATTCATAAGGTAAATGGAAAAAGATTTTTTCTTTATTAGTTCTATTATAATCGGGATTTATATTATAATATTCCCCTAGAGCTAATCCTATATAATACCTATTTTCATCTCTTTTATCATCAACTGCTAATAGCTTACTTGCTAAATGTTTTTCTAGTTCAGATTGAGGTGGTCTTTCTTGATTACTATTAGTCCAATCTGTTGACCA
>NZ_JBOFOR010000172.1:0-5034 GCF_051659545.1 Romboutsia sp.
CCATTTATTTGGTCAATATATTTTACATCTTTAAATTTTTCATACCAGTTTATCCCTAATCCATAAAGTATAAGTATGATACCTAGGACTACTCTTATAAGTTCTATTGTTTCCATTTTTACACACCTTTCTTTTTGTATTTATGATAAATCTATTTAGTTATAAATATTAGTTTTTAATTAAGATTAGACTATTAGAATTTACTAAATTTTCAAACATAGTTGTTATATCTATACCTTTTTGAGATTTAGCTCTATTTATCATGTTATAAACTTCATCATCTTCAAAGTCTTTTAAGTCTAGCTCTAATGTTTTTCTTAATAGTAGCTCATCAATGTATTTTTCAAATTTTTTGTTAAATTTAGTTCTATAATAGCTGTATATTGAAATTATAACCGTAGGAATTATATTTAATATTGCATAAATAAAAAGTAAAAAAACTAAGTTTTTTATAGTTGTATCATTTTTTTGCAATGTATTTAAAATTTGTTGGCTTGTTCTTAGTGTAAGTGTTGGTATAACACCTTGAAATATAGCCATAGTTATAGAAATTAATAAATACTTTTTATTATATTTAAATAATAGCTGTATACAATCCTTTATACCTTTAAATACTTTTTTTTTAGGTTTCATTTATTTATCCACCTTACTCCACCATTTTTAAATTTTTTGATAAAAGTTATATATATAAGTTACTAAAAGTATTGATGTAACTTATTTTTTTAAACTTTTAACTGAATTTGGTACTTTAGGTTGATGTATATGCCACATACATGTAGTATTATTTGATAACAATGCAATACCCACAGCTAAACTCCCTGAATACTTCATAATCTTTAATAAATATTTTTTCATCTTATTTCCCCCTATTTTTAATAATTGCTACATTCATCATAAAATTTATCCAAAATAGTGAAAATGCACTATATATAAAGTAATTATTACTTATAAATATAAATAAAAGTATTAATGTAGCAATTAATCTAGCATTTTTCTTGTACTTAACTCTTTCATTATCAGTTAGAGGATTATTAACATGCTCTACTGGTGATAACAATCCTATACTTGCCCAATTTAAAACTGAAAATAGTATTAGCAAATATTTTAAATCTACATCCATTAAATTATTTGCTAAAAATATTGTTGCTAAAAATATACATATAAAAGTAAATAAACACTTTTTGTATGTATCAGCATGATACCCTCCAGCAAATTGTCTTAATGGACAATAACAAGCTAAAAATACAATTGAATGCATAAACCTATCAAATAATAAACCAATTAATAATATTGATAATGAGTTTAAAATTGATGCAATTAGTGTTTCAAATCCATATAAATACACTTCATAGTCATATTTATCACTATCTATATAATTGTTGTAATACAAAAAAGATGTTACCTTATTAGCGCTAGATTTAACCATTTAATCTCTCCTTAAATCATCTATGCTTATAATGTAACATCCTTATTTATTATTTTCTATAAATTGGTACGAGTAGTATCTATTTTGGTACAAGAGGTACAAAAATCTTCATAGTAAATCTATTTTCACTATAATCAATAACTACTTCGCCATTATATTTAGTTACTGAATCTTTTATATTTTTTATTCCTAATCCATGTAAATAAGTATCTTTCTTATCTGTTTTTATATAATTATTTTTTATATTTACTCTATTTTCTTTAGTATTTTCAATTCTTATAACAAAAAAATCATTTACTATTGTTCCTCTCAATATGATCTCTTTATCATAATTACTTACTTTTTCACATGCTTCTATTGAGTTATCTAGCATATTTGAGAATATACTACAAATGTCTATTGTATGTATAAAATTACAAGTATCAAAGTTATTTATATCTACTAATAAATTTATATTACTATCCTTACAAATCTTACTCTTTTCATTTAATATAATATCTAAAATCATATTTCCTGTATTAAAACTATTATCATATCTATCTAACTCATCCTCTATACTCATTATATAATTAGATGCATCATTATTACTTTTTGAAACTCCTTTTATACATGCAATATGGTTTTTAATATCATGATGGAGTTGCCTTACTTTCATATGTTCTTGCTGAATATTTATATAATGAGTATACTGCATCTTCATTTTTTCTTTTATCAAATTTCCTTCTGCTATTAGTCTATTATCAGTTATAATTTTTCTAACAGATAATATTAAACATATATTAGATAAAACTAATAAAAGAGATACCATTATAAGTTCTTTTTCATTTAGTATATATCTCTCTTCCATTTGTATAAAGTACCTATATATTACAAAAAATGATGATATATTAGATATTATAGGTATTAAAATATATACAATATCTCTCCTTGAAATATCTATACTTCTTTTAAATTTGCAATAAAAGATAGATAGCATTATAAGTAATCCTTTAGATAAAATAATAGATTGTAATCTATATATATTTAAATCTATTAATAGACTCATTGATTCTAATGAGTTAATCCACACTATTAAGCTCATACTAAGTGCATCTATTCCTAATAGTGTCATCCAATAAAGTAGTGATACTATTATTACTTTTATAATTTTTTCATCACAAATATATTTATAAAAAGTAATAGTTATAACTATTGCGATTATAATTCTATCATCTGGATATATATTTACTAAATTCATATATATCATAAATAAAATTATTAAAGAAAATATAATATTTAAATTTAACTTAGATACTCGAAAATTACTTGTATGAATTATTATTCTCTTTAGTAAAAACCATTCTAAGATTATTGTTAAAATAGTTATTATAGTCCATGTATACGTATTTTCTAACATAGTGTATCACCTAATATATGAGCTAGTTCTATCTTTAGAGCTTTTACTTTATATCTACTTACAGGTATTTTATAACTACCTATTATCACCATATTTTCTTTTTCCTTTAATGAATTAATTTCCCTTAAATTTATTAAATAACTTTTGTGACATCTAAAAAAATTCTTCTTAACTAAAGTATCTTCTATGCTCTTCATACTAGTTTTAAAAAAATACTTATCTTCTTTTGTATAAATAATTATTTCTTTTCTTATTACTTCAATATACAATATATCATTTATTAGAATAATAGATGTTTTAAGTCTATCTTTTATTGCAATCGTATTTTTTTTATCTATAATTTCATTTATACACGATTCTGTATGCTTTAAAATACATTCATATTTAAGTGGCTTTAATATATACCTGTATGCCCGAACTTCATACCCTTCATAGATATAGTCCGCTATACCTGTTGTAAAGATTATTTCTACCTTTTTATCAAAGATTCTAATTTTTCTTGCAGTATCCATTCCAGTCAGTTCATCCATTTGCACATCTAAAAATAGTATATCTACCTTATCTGGATAATTATCTAAAAGTTCTTCCCCAGAACTAAACTCTATAAGTAAATACTCTAATCCCAAATCTTCAAATACTTGTTGTAAATAAGTAACTAACAACTCCCTTTGTAAAAGATCATCTTCGCAAATAACAATAGTAAACATTCTCTTGATTCCTCCATTTAATTACATCCTCCTAAAAAGGATAGCTACATATTTATAAAGAGCTATTTCGCGAAACTTTTCTATTTAGCCTTAAGTTCTTTTATTATTTGAAATACCCTTACTTTACTTAATCCTAAAGTTTTAACTATATCTACTAGTTTATATCCTTGTTGATATAACTTCTTTATTGACTCTATTATCTTCTTAACGCTTAATTAATTCCTTCTAGGTAAATGCCTCGATACGTACAAAATCGGCCGCCTACATCTGAGCACCTTGATATGAATTATGTACAATAGTTTTTACATTTTGAAAAGTCATTTACCTCTGCTAATACCTTCTTTTCCTTAGCTCTTCTTTTTTCAAGTCTTTCAATAAATGCAACTTTAGCTTTATCCATCATTGCAGTATCTACAACAACTCTGTCTAAAGTCTGCTTGTCCAAATAAGTATGAACTCCATCACCATCCATATCTTATAGTGCATACTCTAAGTAATCTTTTAATAACTCTTCATTAGTCATTCTTTTACTATAAGATTGTAAGTTTTATCATCCATAAAAACCTCCTAAATAAAAGTCTATAAAGAAACAGTACTAAAGTACCCCAATACTAAGAGCATAAAAATGACCACCCCTATTTTATTTTAGTAAACATTGTAAATCCCTCTTTAAATGTTGTTAGTTTGGTATATTCTGAACTTTTAGATTATTTTTTAATTTTCAGAATATTCATTTCTAATAGTTCAATTCTTATTTACTTTATTCCACATATATCTTGATACTATTGGCTCTATCTCAATAGTTATATCATTCTTTTCTTTCTTTCCTTGGTAGTTGAATATCCCAATATAATTTTTATTTTTTAATATATAATCTACTTTCTGCTTTGAAAATCCATACTTAGCACCTATTTTAGCTAATGAAAGCCCCTTGGACCTTAGTTTGAATATGTCCTTAACTATTTTAGCTTCTTCTTCATTAATTTCAAATTTCCCCTGTTTATTTACTTTATATCCAAGCGATGGTTTACCACCAACCCACTTATTTTCATTAAGTCTTGCTATTCTTCCATTACGAGTTCTTTCATTGATCACTGCACGTTCAAACTCTGCAAAGCTTCCTAGCATCTGTAAAAATAGCATCCCTTGAGGTGTTGATGTATCAAAGTGTTCTGTTATGCTTACTAATGCTACATTATACTCTTGAAGGTCATAAATCATTGCAAGTAAATTATACAATGACCTATGGATTCGATCATTTTTATAAACCATTATCATATCTATATTATTTTTCTTTACATAATCAATCATCTTATCATATTCTGGTCTATCAGTTGATTTACCTGATACTGCTTTATCTATAAATATTTTATCTATCACTATATCGTGAAGCTTAGCATACATTCTAATTTTATCTTCTTGGTCCTTAAGTGAAGTATTATCTACTTGCATTAAGGTAGATATTCTACAATAACCTACTGCTCTTTTCTTCATGTCTTCCTCCA
>NZ_JBOFOR010000173.1:0-1431 GCF_051659545.1 Romboutsia sp.
CCATCTTCATCATTCCAACCCATATCACCCGGATTGGTAACAATGTAAGGGATATTAGTATCTAAATTCAACCCTTTAGCAAGTAAGTTAAATCCTCCTAAATCCACATTAGCAGTAGCACCAGTATAAGGTACTTTTCCATTAAAGGTATTCCAATCAGTAGATGTTAATAACCCAGTTGTAGTAGTATTAGCATTTGGTGTTGTGTTATTAATTTGTAATGTTTCATCACCATCAGGATTTAATACAGCTAAACCTATATTAGTACCAGCAACTAACTTCTCACTTAAATATCCCAAACTATCATCTAATATACTAACTCTACCCTTACCATCAGCACCTATTCCATCATCACCTACAAATTTACCTTTATATTCAGAAATAATAGCATTAGTTACACCATTTAAGTTCTTAATCCATATATATTTAGCATTGGTATCATCAACAGTATAAGTCCCATCAACACCTGTTGGGCTATACAATATCTCAACATAATCACCATCATCTCCTTTAACAGTAGTAAACTCACCTATATCAACCCATGTTCCAGTAGGTATTGTACCATCATAGTCATATGACATTATTAAGTGTCCAGCTAAATTACCAGAAGGGGTACTACCACCAACTATATTAATAACAGGAGTTGAGGGAGGAGTTCTACCATCTGTTGTAACTATATGCCAATAAGGACTTGTAGCACTTGCTACAGTACCATCATAATTATCTAACACAATAGTACTATTATCACCACTTGTTGTTATAGCACCAGTACTATTAACTACAAATGGAGCACCATCCTGTCCATCTTGACCATTATCTCCTTGTAAATCTACAGCATCTATTGAGTTTATTACAAAACCAGAAGGACCAAAATAACTACCAATATTATCAATAGGCATAGTTCCTTGTCCACCAATATATCCTACTAACTTTAATACTGTTCTTTCATCTCCAACAGTCTCTAAATTAAGCACTGGACTCCATCCAGCATAATATGTATCAGTTAAGCCTAAAGTAGCTAAATAGTCATCTACCAACTGCTGTAATGTCTTCTTATCTATAAGGGAACCTACTTCTTTTGAAGCTGTATTAGTATCATACCTATTAGAAGTAGCAGGTAATGTAGTACCCGGTAAGGTATACTTTAACTGACTTGATGAGTTATTTATATCATATTTATTAGCCATAGTTAAAATCTATAAGTATAGTGGCAATTTAATAGTTTGTTTATATGCAGAAGAATAGTATTCATCTGGTCAGCAGTGAGTAAGTTAGTATTCAATGTGTTAGGTATGTCATACATTTCCATAAAATATACATACCCAGACAATATCACAATGTTATAGGCAGTAGTTCTTGTACTATACCCCATAAATTGTTTATAGGCATATGCACTAACATACTCACTATATCTATATGCTAAATCAGCAC
>NZ_JBOFOR010000174.1:0-2868 GCF_051659545.1 Romboutsia sp.
ATTTCCTATTTACGTATTACAAATAATTCGATTTGTATATTGTTCTATTTTTATAAATTAATATCTTTTCTTGCAATATATCTTAGTAAAATTTATTTCCTCATCTTTTTTGCCGAATTACGCTATTTAAACATACTTAAAAATCTAATTAAATATTTGGAGTTTTAAGTATGTTTTTTAAAATTAATATATGTATTAATCATTTAATCATGTATAGCTATTTTAAACATGTTTTAAATAGCTATACATCCACTTTTTAATATAAAACACTAATTTAGTTTAATATAATAAAATTATGTAAACTTACCTTTTGGAATAATTGAATTTTTAAAATTTCTATATGATTTTATTTATATATCTTTTTCTAGCTTCTTAAAAGCATAATCTAGAGCTATTTCTAGATTTCCATTATTTTTACCTCCACCTTGTGCAAGTATTGAGTTCCCCCCTCCTCTACCATCTACTAAAGTCATAGTATCTTTTAATAAATTATTCATATTTATATTATTTAAATCTTTAGAACAAGCAAATATTAAATTAACTTTATCATCATATTTAACACCAATTAAAGCAACTGCATTTTCCTCTTCTGATATTTTAGATGCTATTTTTGATACGTATTTTAAGTTTTCATTAATATATATTTTAACGACAACAGATAAGTTTTTTATCTTACCTGCATTTTTTATCATATCTTTTATTTCATAGCTAGCTACTTCATCTTCTAATTTTCTATTACTACTTAAAGTACTTTCTACTTTTTCATGTAAGTTCTTTATACCCTTTATCGCTTCCTCCTCACCACAGCTTAAATATCTACATATATCAGCTAAGCATAAATCTCTTTTTAAAGTGTAATCAATCGCTCTTTTACCCGCTAAGAATTCTATTCTTGTCGTATTTTTGTGTTTTTCCCATCTTTTTATTTTAATCATTCTAATATCTAAAGTAGACTTAGGGTGAACTCCACAACAAGCATTGCTATCTAAATCTACTATTTTTACTATTCTTATTTCTTCTGATGTATCTGGCAAATCTCTTCTTATCCAAATCTTTTTAAGATCCTTTTTAGTTGGTGTTAGAGTTTCTAAAGCTATATTTTGTCCTATTATATCATTTGCATATAATTCTATTTCTCTTATTTGCTCTATTGTCAATATCCCTTGTATATCAACAGTACTTATATCTTTACCTAAGTGAAAAGCTACCGTATTGGCCTTAAACTTAGTATAAAAACAACCAGATAAAATATGTTGTCCAAAGTGTTGATGCATTCCATCTTCTCTTCTTTCCCATTCTATAGAACACTTTACTTTATGTATTTTTATAGGTTTTTTCTCTACTACATGATATACATTTCCATTCTCTTCATATACATTTACTACATTATGAACATCGATAGTTCCTAAATCACAAAATTGTCCGCCACCACCAGGGAAAAAGGCAGTTTTATCTAGTAATATATGAAACTTTCCATCTTTTTCTGCTATTTCTACTATCTCAGCTGTAAAATCTTTTATGTACTGGTCTTTATAATATAATTTTTCCATATTACCTCCTATATATTAGTTATAAAAGTAATTTTACACTATATACTTTTATTAAGAAAGGTATTGTACTTAAAAAAGATAATATTAATATATATTATCTTTTTTAAGTACTTTTTCTACCTTGTTTTTTTAATTTCAAGTGTATTTTACTTAAATAAATTAAGTAAAATGCCATTTACTCTAGTGAGTCGACTTTAAATAATTAAGTTCATAATAAATAGGTATCAAAATGTAAATTAGAAAAAATTATCTATATTACACTTTGATACCTATTTAATTATATTATAAAAGTTTTTTCAATTTAAATATTATTACTCCTACAATTAAGATAAATACCATCATTCCTAAAACTATTGGATAACCATAAACATAATCAAGTTCTGGCATTTCTTTAAAATTCATACCATAAATTCCCGTTATTATAGTCAAAGGTGCAGCAATTCCTGTAAGTAATGTTAATTTAGTTATTAGGCTATTGGTTTTTTCTGCAACTTTAGATGAATAAATATCTAGAAGCTTATCAGCTAATTCTCTAGTTGATAATGCAAATTTGTATAATTTATCAATACCAATATCAATGCCTTGTAAGTTATCTAAATTATACTTTTTCATGTCTGAGTATTTTAAATATCTTATATTTTCTTTTAATATTCTATCCCCTATATATAATAGGGGGCGTATGGTTTTTACAACTGTTCTTGTTATTCCCCTTATATAATTAATGTTTATAATATGATTGTCATTTATTCCATTCATCATATTATCTTCTAAATCTAAAATTATATCCTCTAACTTTTCTAAGTTTTCAAATTCTCGAATTATTATAGTCTTAAATATGATGTAAGTTATTTTATAAAGATTTACTACACCAGGGTAGTTATCTAAGTGTATGTTGTTCATTATCATACATTTTACTACATCAAAAATAAAATGACTTTCTTTGCAAACTACTAATATAAAGTTGTCTGATAAATACATATTAACCTCTTCAACTTCTACTTTATCATTATTAATTTCAAATGTATTTACACTCAGAAAATCGTAATTATCAAACAGATCCAATTTAATATTTTCATCAAACTTAAGACAATCATTAAAAGTAATTTCATCAATCTCTAAAATATCCTTTATTAGTTTTAATTCATTTACATCACTTAATATAAGATAGTAGTGTTCTTTGTTATAAAAATCATCTTTAAATTCATTATTTTTTTCCCTTGTATTCAAATTCAATATATACATATTTAACTCCCAAAATATTATTTGTAATTTAACTAAGCAAGAAGATTTATTAATTTTAAAATAGGACTAAACATTA
>NZ_JBOFOR010000175.1:0-5404 GCF_051659545.1 Romboutsia sp.
TGCTTGTTTTAATGGTGTTTGTAGCGTATTTGAATTACCTGATCCTGATTCTCCATTTGGTAGACTTGGATCTTTAGTATATACAAAGTTTATAGTTGAATCATTTACTATAGTTCCACCTACTGGTATTGAAACAACATCTACTGTAAATGATACTGTTGCTGTTCCACCTGCTGCTATATCTCCAACATTTATTGGAGGTACTGGCGTAGGATTTGTTGTTCCAACTGGTGTTGTATCTGTGAATACTACATTAACTGCTGTAGTGTTACCACTATTTTTAAGAACTACTGTATAAGTTAAAGTATCTCCTAGTTTTACAACTGATGGACTTCCGGATTTAACCATTCCATCATTAGCTTTATCTATAATTGCTTCATTAACTGGTGTTATTACTTGATTTGAATTACCGCTACCAGTTGCTCCATCTGGTACACTTGGATCAGCTGTAAACTTAAAGTTAACAGTTGAATCATTTGGTATAGTTCCAGTTGCTGGAAGTGTAACTACAGTTACTGCAAATGATACTGTAGATATAGCTCCTGGTGCTATAGTTCCAACTGGTACTGAACTTGGAGGTGCTGGGTTTGCTCCTGCTATAGTTACACTATTTACAGTTACTGAATTTGCTACAAACGTTGTTCCTGTTGGAATAGTGTCGCTGAATGTTACACTAGTAGCTGTTGCATTTCCCGTATTTTTAAGTCCTACTGTATAAGTTATAACCTCTCCTAGTTTTACTGCTGCTGGGCTAAATGATTTTATCATTCCTCGACCATTTGTATAATCTATTGTAGCTTGATTTACACCAATTATTACTGTATTAGTATTTCCTGAACCTGGTACTGCTGGTAAACTTGGGTCTACTACATAATCAAAGTTTACTGTACCATCATTTGGTATAATTCCACTTGGTGGAATTGTATTAACAACAACATTAAATGATACTGTAGAAGTAGCTCCTGGTCCTATATTTCCAACTGGTATTGAACTTGGAGGATTTGGATCTGCTCCTGGTATAGTTACACCATTTACAGTAACTGAATTTGGTACGGTTACAAATGTTGTTCCTGTTGGTATAGTATCACTTAAGAATACATTATTAGCTGTTGTATTTCCTGTATTTGTCATACCTATTGTATAGGTTACAGTATCTCCAACTTTTACAGATGATTTATCTGCTGATTTTACAAATCCACCATCAGCATTATCTATAGTCGCTTGTTTAACTGGTATATCTACTTCATTTGAGTTACCTGAACCTGGTACTGCTGGTAAACTTGGGTCTACTACATAATTAAAATTAACTGTTGAATTATTTGGTATTGTTCCGCCTACTGGTATTGAGCTAACAACAACTGTGAATGTTACTGTAGCAGTCACACCTGGTCCTATACTTCCTACTGGATATGGAGGTGCTGGTGCTTGATTTATTGTTCCGATTGGTAGAGTATCTGTCACTACTACATTGTTAGCAGTTGTATTTCCGGTATTTGTAAGAGTTATCGTATAAGTTATCGTATCTCCCAATTTTACGTATGATGGTACTCCTGATTTTATCATTCCTTGGCCATTTGTATAATCTATTTGTGCAATATTTACTTGAGTATTAACTATATTAGTTATATTTGACCCAGGAACGGTAACAGGAATGCTTGGGTCAACTATATATTCGTAGTTAACCAACGCACTATTGGGAATAGGATTTGGGCTTGGTAAGGTAGCCATTTAATTTCTCCTCTCTCTAATTTATTTTCTTGCTTATGTTTGAATTAGTCTTAGTTTTTCTTGACTTATATTCTAAAATTAGTCTGGCTAATTTACTTGATTTTTCATGCGTATTATAAAGGATACTGCCTACTTAAAAATAAATGTTAACTTTTAAATTTGGTCTTATCCATCAAATTTAAATTCAAGATTTATATTGAATTTTAAATTATTTAATACATATCTAGTTATATAAACCTTAGATACGTATTAAATAGAAATAATCCAAGTACAATTATATACTATGAATTTAAGACTAACTTTGTTATATAATTATGTGTTTTATTTCTAAAAATAAGTAATTTTTTTATATCCTTGTCTAAAATATGGACAGTATCATTTTTCATTCATATTATATAGTGGTTACTTAATTTTTTCGAGGTGATGCTATGTATAATAATATGGCTTATGTATGTGAAAATGAATATCAAAACTTTTTTAATTTACCTAATGTTAATGGACTTGGCATAGGTAATAAAATTATTAATGGAATAGATACTTTAAGTCCTTGTCTTAAAGTAATGGTTATAAAAAAGGTTGGTAAGGAGGAACTTCAAACTCATGAAATTATACCAAAAGAATACAAAGGTATACCTACAGATGTTGTAGAAGTTGGAGAAATTTATGCTCATGGAAATACGGGTAAAATTAGACCAGCTCAAGGTGGGTATAGTATTGGAGTTGTAGGAACTTTTATTGTAGGAACACTTGGATGCTTAGTATCAAATGGAACTGGTAGTGCTCTTAAAACTTATATTCTTAGTAATAATCATGTTATTGCTCTTGAAAATACTGCTCCTATTGGTAGTTTAATTCTACAACCAGGTCAAGCTGATGGAGGAATTAATCCAGGTGATGGTATAGCTAACTTAAGTTCATTTGTACCTGTCAATTTTTCTGGTGGAAATAATCTTGTAGATTGTGCTATTGCCCAAGTTATAAGTACGACTTTAGTTTCTTCTCAAATTGTATCTATTGGTAATATAACTGGTATTGCAAGTGCTATTGTAGGCGGTTTTGTTCAAAAATCTGGAAGATCTACTAGCTATACAACTGGTACTATACAATCTATAAACACTACATTACTTGTAAATTATAGTGGTGGTAAACAAGCAACTTTTATAAGACAATTAGTAGCTAGTTCTATGTCTCAAGTAGGTGATTCTGGAAGTATTGTACTAGATAGTTCTAATAGAGCAATTGGATTAATATTTGCTAGTTCTACTAGTATTACTGCACTTAATGATATAAGAGATGTGCTAAAAAGCTTTAGAGCTAGACTGGTTTAAGGAGGTAATATATGAACCCAAATATAAGCTCAACTAAAGCTGTAGACTTAGGCTATGCCACTATTGGAGATACACTCAACTATACAGTAGTTATAAAAAATAATGGTGATACTAGTGCTACTAGTGTAAATTTAACTGATTTAATTCCTCAAGGTGCTAATTTTGTTACAAATAGTATATTTGTAAACACTATAAATAAACCAGGTATAGATCCAGCACTTGGCATAGATTTAGCTACTATTGCTATAGGTAACACAACAACAGTTACTCTTCAAGCCCTTGTAGTTAATTATCCTGTAGTTAATCCACTTTTAAATATTGGGCAAGTTGATTATCAATATAACGAAAGTGCCACTTCAATACCAAATATAATAACTACTAGCACTGATACCAATACAGCAGTCACAACTATAAATACTCCTATAATAACTCTAACTAAATCTTCAAATCAAGCTTTTGTTGGCGTTGGAACTACTATAACTTACACAGTATCTATAACAAATACAGGTAATGTTACTGCAAGTAATGTAACTTTCCTCGATACTATTCCTACTGGAACTACATTTGTGCCTAACTCAGTAACCATATTTGGCACAAGTATTCCAGGTGCAAGCCCTGCTCCTCCTGGTGGTTTATTTTTCGGAGCACTACCTGCTGGTAGCGGAAGTGTTTTTACATTTCAAGTAGTAGTAGTTTCAATTCCACCAAGTAGATCTATAATTAATTTCTGTGATGCTTCTTATGTATATACTACTCATCCAACTATTGTTAATGGTGAAAGTGGAAGAACAACATCTAATGTAGTTATTACTAGTTCACCTGGTGCAAATTTAGTTGGAGCTACTAAGTCAGTAGATAAAAACTATGCTAAATGTGGAGATATTTTAACTTATACTATTAATCTTCCTAACAATGGAACTACAACTGCTTCAAATGTAATTATTCACGATACCGTGCCAAATGGAACCACTTTTATTTTAGGTTCTATTGCTGTAAATGGCACTACTATTGGAGGTAATCCAAGTTCTATACCTGTTGGAGCTATTGCCCCAGGAGCTGTAAGTACTATAATATTTAAGACTCAAATTACTTGTTAATATGAAAGAACCACCTTTGCTATTACATAGCTTAGGTGGTTCTTATTATGTGCGCATATTTATGTAAACAAATTCACAAATGTTTGTGTTTTAATTACTGAAAACTTATACATATTTAAATATGTCATAAATTAGATACACTAACAGATTAACTTTAAATATATTTTTTAGGACTTTTTATACTATTTAAAAACAATATTTTTATAGAAAAATATTAGTAACAGTAACAGTAACAGTAACAGTAACAGCAACATACTTTACATTAAGCATTTTAATATGCTGATTTATAGATATAGAGGTAGAATCCGGAAAATGCGTAAATGGTACGTTAAGCTAAAATAACCCGCTGTTTCCAACGGGTTGAGCATTTTAAGATTTATCTAATTATTCAACATTTTATCTTCATCTAATTTTCTATAAAGAGAAGATCTTGAAATATTAGTTATTTCACATATTTGCTTAACTGTCATATCTCCCTCATGATACAATTTAACTGCATAATTTATTCCTTCATGATTCTTATGATACTTTTTAACTCTTCCTTTATATTTTCCTTGAGATTTAGCAATTTCAATACCTTCACGTTGCCTCATTTTAATCAAATCTCTTTCAAGTTGATTAACGCCAGCCATTACAGTTATTAAAAATTGGCTATATCGGGGGAGACCCATGGCCGTAAACCTAAGGTATATAAACATATATCAATAGTTTGATGGCTTATTTTTTTGATGATTTACATTGATATGAAAGATTATTTTCCGTTAAATCATCTGATTTAATTTTTTGAGTACACAAAAAACTACTTAAGAATTTTGTACTTAAATTTAGGCTAATTTGATATTAAATTTCTACTAAATTGCAATTTTTTCTATTTTATTTGACTCTAAATTAATGATTTCTAAGATATCAAAAACTGTTTTTTTATGCTTTTTCCTTGATTTTATACTGAACCTCTTAAAATTAAGTATTATTCTTTTTAAAATCCGTATAATACATAGCTCACCTTTAAAAATTTCATGAGCAAGTTTAGGTAAATACTGAGCGAGAGCTCCAAAAGATTTAATTTCACTAATTTCTTTATCATCTTCATCCATAATAATATTTTTAGCTGTAAAAACTATTGAAGAAGATAATAATAATGAAATTAGCCTACCATATAAAAAACATTTAAACCTTTCCATTTTAACTTTTTTTACATGACTAATTTTGAAAATAGATTTCCATACTTTAAACATTATTTCTATTTGCCAC
>NZ_JBOFOR010000176.1:0-8017 GCF_051659545.1 Romboutsia sp.
ATTACGCCCTTTGTAATCGTAATATGGCTCTGTAAATACTAAATCTTCAGTTATATCACAAAGCTCTATATTAGTGAAAAGTTTTACATAAGTTTTTTTCTCAGCTCTATTCATAACTAAATCAGTGGTAGGTAGTAAAGTATTGGCTAAAAAGTTTGTTATGTCATGTGCTAAGTTTGTAAAGGTTTTGCCTATTAGTAATTCTTTTCTTAGATTTTTATATTCAGAAATGTCTTCCATTGAAATGGCGTACATATATTGATCATAATTATACACTTTTGGTACATATTCCTTAGCAAGTTTGCCTTGTAGCTTTAGTATTTCTGCTTCAATTTTATTTCTATAAAGATCTAATGGTCTTCCTGAGGATCTAAGGTATATATCGGCTTGTTTAATTACTAATGATGTGCCTGTATTTTTATCCCATACTTTAAAAACATAATTTATATTTCCATCACCAATTTCTGAGCATTCTAAATGTGTATCTTTTGCAAAATAATCTAGTACTTCTTTTGCATAAGCCTTTGCAGTATTAGTATCTAGTAAAAAGTGTTGTAGGTATATTTTTGTATTATCTTCACCAACTATAACTGGTGTGCCTGAGGTTTTTGCATAGTAATAAATCTTTGCTGCATCTTCAACATACTCTGCTGCAACAAATGCCTCTTCCATAGTTTTGCCTACTGTAATTACTCCATGATTTGCTAAAAGACATGCTGTACGATTTTCTAAATATGGTAGTATAACTTCTGCTAATTCTTTAGACCCTGCTGGTCTAAAGGGTGATACTTTAATATCTCCACCTAAAAAAGGTTTCATTTCAATAAGAATAAGAGGTATGTCTTGTTGATTAACTGCAAATCCTGTGGCTATGGTGGAATGAGTATGAACAATTGCATTAATATTAGGATATTTCTTATATATTTCTAGATGCATTTGCCATTCAGATGAAGGTCTTTCTCCTTTTGTTTTTGGTTTTCCACTACTATCAATTTCAACAATATCTTCCTCAGTCATAATATCATAAGATAGACCACTAGGAGTTATATAAAAGCTATCTTCTACATCTATATTTCTTAAACTAATATTACCACTTGTACCTGCTACTAGTTTTTCATCGTATAATTTTTTAGCTGCCTTTAGTACTATATTTTTTCCATTCATTTTTAAATCCTCCTTGATTTAAAAGCGTAATACAAGTAATCAAAAAATAGCAATACTACTTGCATTTGTATGATAAGACTATTGCTAGAGTATATGCTTATTAATCAAATAAATTAACCTTTATAGAAAAATTTAATCTTATAAAAATATTAAATTTTATCTACGCTAATATATATCTATCCACAATATCTATAACACCATCTAAAAATGCTTCTTCTCCCAAAGTATTTATCTTAAAAAACATTGCCTGGCTTCCACCAGATGTAATAGCAGATATAAACAGTTCTTCATCTTTTCCAAGTAAGGTAATATTTAAACTAACACGATTACCTCCCATTGCACTGAATCTCTCGTAAACACGAACTGCACATAGTACACCGCTATTCTCGTAATCACTTCCTCCTTCACAACTAGCTGAAACACTTTTTGCTAAAATACCATCTTCTAATATTTTTAAGAAATTATTAAAATCTCCTTTAAAATGTCTTTCGTATTTTGCCATACATATCTCCCCCAAATCAATATTATTTTATATTTTAATTTAATAAACTCCTCTTTTGTTTTGTTCTTTATATTTATATTAATATATTTATGATTAATTTTCCAAGCTAATTTTAACTTATGTGTGTCTATTATAAAAAAATGTTATATAATTATATTTATTAATAATTTAAAGGAGGTATAGATTTGAATTTACTTCATATATACAGCAAAGATTATCCCAAATTTATTGAGGAATTAATAAATACACCAGAATTTAAAAGATTAGATAATATAGGTATGAACTGTGGGTGTGAATATACTAGTTTTCCCATATTAAATAGAGGTAAAGAATACACTAGATATATACATAGTATAGGAGTTGCCATTATAGTTTGGCATTTTACAAAAGACATTAAACAATCCGTTGCAGGTCTACTTCATGATATTAGTTCTCCTGTATTTGCACATGTGGTAGATTTCTTAAATGGAGATCATGATACTCAAGAATCTACTGAGGAAAATACTGAAGAAATTATAGAAAATTCGATTGAAATACAGAAGATACTTAAGAAATACAATTTAACTACTAAAGATGTCTGTGACTATCATATTTATCCTGTTGCAGATAATGATTCTCCACTACTGTCTGCTGATAGACTTGAGTATACTTTAGGCAATGCTTATTACTACAGTTTTAAGTCTATAGATGAAATAAAAAGTATGTATGATGATTTAGTTGTTTGCAAAAACGAAGCTAATATCGATGAAATTTCATTTACTAATTTAGATAAGGCTGTAGAGTTTACATCAGTTTCTTTAGTAAATTCTAGAGTTTATACATCTCACGAAGATAGATTTGCTATGCAGTATTTAGCTGATTTATTAAAGGAAGCAATAGATAATAAAGCTCTTTCTCTAGAGGATTTATATAAAACAGAAAGTGAAGTCATTAATAAATTATGCATGGATGATAATTTAAAATTAAAATTTAAAGAGTTTACTAAATTCTCCAAAGTTGTTTTAAATAAAGAAAAACCTAACGAAGTATACTCTATTAATGTAAGTGCTAAAAAAAGGTATATTAATCCTCAATTAACTTCAAAAGAAAGAGTAAGTAGTTTATCAAGTGAGTTGTCTAAGGATATTGATAAATATCTAAAGGAAGACTTTAATATATGGGTAAGTGGTACTTATTAAAAATAGTCAACCTTAGTACCCTAGAAAAAATTCTAGGGTACTAAGGTTGACTATTTTTTATGCTTAAGTATATATTATATTTTACTACAATTATCTATAAGTTTTAAAGCTTCTTTTTCTTCTACTGGCTTTGAAAATAAATAACCTTGTACATAGTCAATATCCATATCCTTTAGCCTATCAAATTGTTGTTTAGTTTCTACGCCTTCTCCTACTATTGTTAAGTTTAAGGAATGGGATGAATCAATTATTAATTTTATTAGTTTAATATATTCCTCTCCCATATCTATTCCTCTAACAAATTTTTGATCTATTTTTACCATAGATAATGGTAGCTCTACTAAATAATTAAAAGATGAATAACCTGTTCCAAAATCATCTAAAGCAATTTCAATTCCCATATCCCTTATCTTTTTCAATTTGGATATATTTTTATTTATATTTTCCAAAAATACAGTTTCTGTTATTTCTATAGCTATACAATTTTTATCGACTTTGGTATCTTCAACAATATTTTTTACCACTTCTACAAAATTTTCTTGGATTATTTGAGATACTGAAATATTAATAGATACTACTATTTTTTCTAATCTATTTTCATTGATTTTTTTAGCAAATAGACAGGCTTTCCTTAATATTTCATTACCTACTTCTATAATTAAACTACCTTTTTCCATTATTTTTATTATCTCTATTATAGGAATATTTCCATATTTTTTATTTTTCCATCTAAATAAGGCTTCAAATCCTATTAATTTATTATCTCTATTATACTGTGGCTGATAAAATAAATTTATTTCATCTCTTTCTACAGCCTTTTTTAATTCATTAATAATGTCTAGTTTTTCATTTCTTTCTTTTTCTAATTCTTCTGTATAAAATTCAAATTTATTTTTTCCAGTTTCTTTAGCCTTATACAAAGCCAAATCACCTTTCATAAGTAGGCTATCCATATTTCCATTGTAACAACAATCTGCAATTCCAATACTTATATAAATATTATAATTTCGATTCTTATATTTTTTTGTTTTTGATATATTTTTTAATATTTCATTTGCTTTATCAATTATATATTTTTTATCATTATTTTTCTTGAAAATAATAATAAACTCATCTCCACCAACTCTACATACAAATTCGTCACTACACGTTTGAGTTAGGGTATTTGCCAGGTCTACTAAAATAATATCTGCAAAGTTATGACCATAAGTATCATTTATTATTTTAAAATTATCCACATCAATAAACATTACTGTTAAGTTGTCATTTGGTTTTGCTTCTTCATCTATATATTCATATAGAGCTCTTCTATTTGGAATTTGTGTAAGTGTATCAGTATTTGCTTGTTTTCTTATTTTAGCTTTTGCCTTTGTAATCTCTGTAACATCTATAAGGGTACCAACTATTCCAACTACTTCATTTGCTATATTAAATACAGGTGTTTTATATACTTCTACGATTTTTTCTCTACTTTCCTCTATTATTATTTTTTCAAATTTAATAGCTTTTTTAATATTCATAACATTTTTATCTTCTTGTATTATTTCAGTTATCTCTTCTTCACTATAAAAATCCCTAATATTTTTACCTATTAAATCCTCTACATTACTATCTATTGACTGAGCAAACTTCGAATTAGCATTAATATAATTCCCTTCACTATCATTTAACCATACTCTAAAAGGAATATTTTCAATAAGCAATTTAAACTGTGCCTCTCTATTTTTTAATTCTGTAATATCTCGTGCAATTCCCATTGTACCTACCACGTTATCATTTTCGTCTATAATTGGTGATTTATGTACATTAAACTCTTTATATCCTTTGTGTCCTGGTATTACCTCATCAAAAACAACCATTCTCCTTTGATTCATAACTTGTAAATCATATTCTCTACATTTGTCTCCTATTTTTTTATCCCACACATGAATATCACCTTTACCTCTAATATCCTCTGATTCTTTTCCGCTATGTTCAACAAACTCTCTATTAACTACTTGATAATTGCTTTCTTTATCCTTCATCCAGGTCATATATGGAATATTATCTAATAATACATTAAACTTTAATTTTTCTTCTTTAGCTTTATTTTTAGCTTCTAAAAGTTCGAATTGAATTTTTAGTCTTATATACAATTCTTCTTCACTAAAAGGCTCTTGTATATAATCACTAATCCCAAAATCTATATACTTTTTTAATGATGTCTCTTCTTTTCCTACTATAACTATAATAGACTTATTGCAGGTTTTACCCTGTAATTTAATATTTTCTATTAATTCTCTATTGGCAATTGAAGATTCAATTAATATTATATTTGCATTATTTCTTATATCTTCATCAATTTTATTGTATCTTTTTATACTGTACTCTTTTATTTTATTTAAATTATAACTTCTATCTTTTGTAATTAAGACTACTTCTTTATACATGTATATTCACTCCTATGTTATGATAGCCAATCCATAATGTGCAGCATATCTATATTTTTTTCAGGTAAACATACACTATTTTATGCATAAACTCAACACAAAATCCTAATTGTTCAAAAATAAGTAACATATGTTTATAAGGGAATTATTTGCGAATTTTTATTTAGGGAATAATAGTAATTGTAAAATTAATCAACTTATGATATATTTATCAAGAAAATAATTATTCAAATCAATCAAAATGAAATAGATACAACTTGGGATAGGAGAAATAAATAAATGAGTACGATTAAAGTTAGCTATCTTGTATATGCAGAAGGTACTGATAGCGAAGGAAATATGTTCTATTTTGAAAAGGATAAAATTAGAGATGTAGATATCCAACCTGCAGAATTTAACGAGATAGAGCTAGATTCTAGTCTTTCAGATGATATTACTAAAGAGATACATTTATATGAGAATAAGAGAATTTCATATGCATTTAACAAGTCAAATTATAAGAAAAATAATATATATGGTTCTATGGATGATAACCCAGGTGTAACAGTTCCTATAGGAAAAGTTAAAACTACTAAAATAATAATAACTGATATAGAAATAATATAAATTTCAATACACGATGTGGCTAAGTTGCTATGTATAAATTAATATGATAATATCTAAAAAAACCTATATAGTTGACAATATTAGTCTACTATATAGGTTTTTTATTTATATTAATTTAATTATGCTTTTTTCTTTGACATTATAGAATATACTGGTAAACCAATGGCAGTAACTAGCAAGCCACCAACTGCTATTCCAGTAGCATTTATTAATTGATTTACTATAACGAATAAACCACCGAAAATAGCTATTAACGGTACTATAGGATATAAAGGCACCTTGTATGGTCTTGTTAAGTTTGGCTGATCTTTTCTTAATTTAAATACACCTATAAATGTTAATACATAGAATACCCATATTATAAATACTGTTAAGTCAGTTAACAAGTTGAATTGTCCTGTTAATGCATATAAACAAGCAAGTACTGCCATTAAGAATGTTGCATTCGCTGGTACCCCACCTTTGTTTAACTTAGAGAAAGTTTTGCTTCCTGGTAACATACCTTCTACAGCTAGTGAGTATGATACTCTCGGTCCTGTTAATAGGTATCCATTTAATCCACCGAATACTGATACTAAAATACCTACTGTTACAAACTTACCACCGAAGTCTCCAAATATTTTAGTTGCAACTAAAGCAGCTGGAGCACTTGCAGTAGCTAATTCATTTGCAGGAGCTACCCATAAGTACGCTAAGTTTATTACTAGATATACAGCCATAACCATAGATAATCCACCAACTATAGCTTTTGGTAAATCTTTTCCTGGATTTTTCATCTCTCCAGCTATAGCTCCAACATTTATCCATCCATCATAAGCAAATAGCGCTGCTATTAATACTTGTCCTAATGCTGTTCCTATTGATATACCTTCTGATACTAATGGAGTAGTTATTGCATTATCTCCTCCACCCATTATAAATCCAAATATTATAATAACTGCTAATGGAATTAACTTACATATAGTTGCTACAGTTTGTATTGTTCCACCAACTTTAGAACCAACTGTATTTAGTACTGCTAAGAATAATATAACTATCATTGCTATAGGAAGAACTACTGCCATATTTGACTCACTTTGTCCCATTAGTGTTGCACCTTGTTGTGCAAATATAACTGCTAAAGCTGCAGCTGTTGCAGGGAAAAATAATACCGTTTGCATCCATCCTGTTAAAAATCCTAATCTATCTCCGTATATTTCTTTTATGTATACCATCATTCCACCAGTTTTTGGTATAGCAGCTGATATTTCAGCAGCTGTAAGTCCTGCAGTTATAGTTATAAATCCAGCTATAACCCATGCTAACATTCCAAGACCAGGCGCTCCACCTGTAGCTGTGTATATCGCTTGAGGTTTGAAGAATACTCCCCCACCGATTACCATACCTACAACTGTAGATAGGGCAGCCGATAAACCTAACGTTTTCTTTAAATTATTACTCATGTCTTCCTCCTTAAGATGTATATTTTGTCGTTTTTTGACATAAGATTATCTTACTATATATATACTAAAACATCAATATTATTTTTGTATAATATAAACTTAATAAAGCCTATCAAGTTGCCATCAATATAATTAACATATAGGCTTTATTATATATACTAAATGGTAAAATATACTATAATTATATGTTTAGTAAATGGCAAAATATATTATAATCATATGTTTTATTAGTCTTAGGCCAATGAATCGAGGTGTAATCATTAAATATCAATCAAGTATAAATTTAAAAGGATTTTATTATAAAATTCATAATAAATCCTGGATTAAATCAATCGGAAAATTCCAACAATTTGCACTCTCAATTTTACCTTCTATATTTAACATAAATGAACCTATTATATATGGAATACCTATTATACTTAATCCAATATACTTAATACCATTTATGATAGTACCACCTATTTTAGGAATTATAACCTATGTTTTCACATCAACAGGCATTGTTCCAATTGAAGTATCTGATGTAAACTGGATTGTACCTACCTTTTTAAATGGATATATTACAATAAATTGCCGAAAAGCCCCCTTCTTTAGATGTGGGGATGAAAGGCAAGGTCTCAAACTATCTTAATAAAGAGAGGTGGAACAACTTCTAGTTATATTAAGTCTCAAATGTTGTATAATAAAAATAATATA
>NZ_JBOFOR010000177.1:0-10189 GCF_051659545.1 Romboutsia sp.
TTTGAAATAGAACTAGGAAATTTATTATTAGAAACTATTAGCTTTAATGATGCTTACGAAAACTTTTATCATGGATTTTTAGCTGGTGTTTTATCAGGTATGAAAGGGTATATAGTAAAGTCTAATAGAGAAGGTGGTACAGGAAGAAGCGATTTATTTGTAAGAGCTGTATCAAAACGTGGTATAGCCATTGTTATAGAATTCAAAATAGCAAAACATATAGATGATTTAGAAAAAAGGGCAGAGGATGCTATAAAACAAATAGAAGATAAAAAGTATGACATGGAACTAAGAAGCGAAGGTTATAAAAATATTATCAAATATGGAATAGCTTTTTATCAAAAAGACTGCTTAGTTAAAATGGGCTAAAAGAATATAGATTAAAGAAGAGCAAAGAAACCATAATATCAAATATTACCCCTAGCGCTCCGTTAGGGGTAATTAGTGCTGAGGTTAATAAACCTTATTTTTCATCAAGTTCCATATAATCTTCAACTAAATGCCCACATTCAGGACATTTATAAGTATCAACTACATATGAAAATTCTTCTTTAACTTCAGAATCAGTGCCTTCATTTAAAATTTCAAAATCAGTACCTTCTTCATGATTAGTTAAATCCATTACTTCTACTATACATCTTGGACAATACATTGTATTCATCTAAAAATACCTCCATAAAAACTGATTTATATTTATAATACGGAAAGGCACCTATCAAAAGATAGGTGCCTTTATTGGGCTAGCGTATGTTTATGCGAGATGCATAAATTTCACTAAACTCATTATAATACAAAAACTTAATTCTGTAAATAGAAAATTAAAAAAAATTGTACACCTCTGGGTTTTTGAGTGGCTAGTTAGCCACTCTTTCTATAAATGAAGTATTATCCATATAAGAAGTTCAAATAACAAATAAATATAGTGAAAAATAAATTAAAATAAAAAATCTTAAAAAAATATTGAGAAATGTAAAAAAATGTAATAAAATTAAGAAGAACTAAATAGGCAAAACTAGGGAAATCTAGTGACGCAAAGCTATAGGGGCTAAAGTAATTACTAAGCCAGCCAGTTGCCAAAAAGTAATATACTTTTTGTCTATATAAACAATCAATATTAATATAATATTGAGACTTTAGTATACAGAGACTATCCTTTTTGGATAGTCTTTTTTGGCAATAAAACCTATAAAACTAAAAAATAGGGGGAATTGTTATGAAGTTCAAAAAACTAGCAATAGGTCTAACTGTTATAGTAGCAGTTAATGCAACTACACCTACAATAAAAGTATTTGCAAATGAAATAAGTAACAAAGCATTACAAAGTGAAATAACTCAAGAACATAATTCTGTTATGGAGAATTTTAAGGGAATTGAAAGTAATGAAAACTTCAATGGTTACAAAGCACAGTACAAAATAGCAACTAAGGCTACAGTTAAAGAATTTGATTTAGTAAACAATGAAGAGTACAATAAATTATTTAAAATGAATTCATCTAATATAAAATCTATAAAAAATAATGCTGGACACTACTCAGCACAAAATATAGAAAAAGCAGTAGATGGAGATTTAAATACCTATTGGGAAACCAACAAAGCTAACACATCTGAATGGAAAAATGAAGTAGAAATAGAGTTTAAGGAAACCACAGAACTAAACAGAATAGTATACGGAGCAAGACCTACAGATGGAAAAGGATTTGCACAAGAATTTAAAATATATGGATCAAAAACTACAACAGGAGATACTTATGAACTTGTAGCAACAGGCGCATATAACCAAACCAAAAACCTTATAGAAGCAAACTTTGAGCCAACAGAGTTTAAAAGAGTTAAGTTTGTATTTGAAAAATCTAATCAAAATTGGGCAACAGCTAGAGAATTTATCTTCTACACAGAAGACAAATTAACGGATGAAATAAATAATATATTCACAGACAAAACTTACTCACAGCTAAAAGAAGAGTACAGAGACATTAATAAAATAAATGAATTACAAGCAAAAGCAATGACACATCCATTAATAAATGAGTTAAATGAAATATTGGAATTAGCCAAGCTATCATTAAATGAAGATACAAATTACTCAAAAACTACTATAGTTGCAAATCAACATGGAGATATGAAACGTCATGCAACAAGTGTATTATCAATGAATAGCTTTGGTCAAAACCTACAAGCAACTGGATTATATGCATTACCAGGACAGAAGGTAACAGTATATGCAGAAGTAGATTCTTATACTACAAACATGCCAGTACTTCAGTTTTCGCAAAATGAAGGTACATGGAGAGGTTGGAGAAAAGGCGTTAAACTTAAGCCAGGAAAAAATGAAATAATAGTACCAAGCATTGACTTAAGCGTAAATCACCCTACAAACCCTAAAGCAGGAGGTGCTATATATATAGAAAACCCATATACTATAGAGCAACAAGGTAAAGCACCAGTAATAAGAATAGAAGGAGCTGAGAGGTTCCCATTCTTCAAAGAAGGTGACAATGAAGAAGAATTCATAGCCTTTTTAGCAGAGTACAAAGAAAAATTAGATGAAGATAATCAAACTGGAGCTAAGAAAGTATTAGACATAGTAGATATAGAATCAGACAGAATGCTTTTATCAGGAACAACAACAGGAGCTTATGATGCTTATATCACAAAAGGTGTAAAACCTAGCGAAACAACAACTTTCTGGGATGAAAGTATGGAAGAAATTTTTAGATACTATGGTTTAGACGGAAGTAGTGAAGTACACGATCCTAAATATATAAAAGAGCACATAAGGCTTGCGCAACCATTTGGATACATGTATGCATGGGTAGACCATGTTGGTGTTCAAAAAGATGTCATGAGTAGTATGTTAAACCCTAAAGCAGTGAAAAGTGGTTCTTGGGGATTCATACATGAAATAGGGCATAGAATGGACACTAGAAATCGTGTATGGGGAGAAGTAACAAACAACATGCTTTCTATGCAGATGGGACATGTATATGGTGCTCATGCAAATAGAGTACAATACAGTGAAATCTACAAAAAAGCTGCACCAAACATAAGAGAAGACCTTTATAATAACGGTAGATTTTTTGAAAGCTTAGGAATGTTTTGGCAGCTACAATTATACAATGATTCCTACTGGACTGAATTAAACAAGCTATACAGAGAAAGAAAACCAAGCCCAGCCAATGAACAAGAAAAAATGGATACACTTATAGAGTATTCATCAGAAGTTTTAGATAGAGATTTAAGTGAATACTTCTATAGACATGGATTTAGAGCTAGTGAAGAAAGCAAAGCTAAATTAGCACAAACTTACAAAAAGCTAGAAGATAAAGTATGGTATATAAATGATACTGCATATAAATATAAAGGTAGTGGTATAAACAAAGAAAGCAAACCAACTATAGAAAGTATTGATACAACTGGAAAAATAACTATATCATCAAATATAAACAAAGATGAATTATTAGGTTATGAGATAATAAGAAATGGTGAAGTCATAGGATTTACAGATAAAAATACATTTATAGATGAGACTAAAGAATCAGGTGCAAAATACAATTATCAAGTATTAGCCTACGGAAAAGATTTAAGTACATCAACAATAAGTGATGAAGTAAGTAACTTAAGACCTAATATAATACTACAGCAAGAACATATATACCTAGGACTAAAAGAAGAATTTAACCCATTAGAATATGTAAAAGGACAAAATTATAATGGAGAGGATATATCCCAAATAGTAAAAGTAGCTCACAATGTAGATACCACTAAAAAAGGAAAGTATACTGTAAAATACACTCTAGAAGATAGCAACGAAGTTTTTGAAAAAACAATGACAGTAGAGGTTACTAGTGCTACAGATTATTTATCAGACAAAAACTGGGAAAGTGTACAAACTCAATACGGAACACCAAGAAAAAACACTAATATAAAAAGTAGAGTAAATGGTGATATAAAAGAGTTTGACAAAGGTATAGGCATACATGCTAATGGAAAAATAGAATACAACCTAGAAGGAACTAATTATGAAAACTTTGAAGCTTTACTAGGAGTTGATACATCAATAGCTGCTCAAGATAGATCAAGTATAACATTCAAAGTAGTAGGTGATGGACAAGTTTTAGCTACAACTAAGATATTAAAGTATAACGATAATATGGTTCACATAAACGTTCCTATCCAAGGAATTAAAAACTTAACTATAGAAATAAATGATGGTGGAAATGGAAACTCATCAGATCATGGTATAATAGCTAATCCTAAGCTTACTACTAACAACAAAAAACCAGAATTAGAAATAGAAAAATCTACAACAACAAAAGTTGGAGAACCTATAGAAGATTTAGTAGGTAAAGTAGTAGCAACTGACACCGAAGATGGTGACTTAACACAAAAGGTAATAGTAAAAGGCCATGAAAATATAAACTTCAATAAACCAGGAGAGTATAAACTAACTTATTCAGTAACTGATAGTGACAACAACACAACAACTAAAGAAAGAACAATATCAATAATTGATGAAAGAGACTATACTTACCTAACAAAGTATGACTGGAAAAGTGCAGTACAAAGCTACTCTACAACAAGAAAAGATAAAAGTGTAAGTGACAAAGCAATAAGACTTACTAACAAAAACAATGAAGAAGTAGTATATGAAAGAGGAATTGGTGCACATGCTAATGCCACAATAATATACGACTTAAGTAACAAAAACTACAATTACTTCACTTCATATATAGGTGTAGATAGAGAAATGTACAACAGACCAGGAAGTGTATCTTTTGAAGTATATGTAGATGGTCAAAAACAATACGATAGTGGATTAATGCAAGCAAGAGACCCACAAAAATTTGTAGAAGTTAATATACAGAATGCAAAAGAATTAAAACTAGTTGTAAAAGATGGTGGAAATGGAGTAGGATCTGACCATGCATCATGGGGAGATACAAAGCTTTACTATGCAAATGAGGAAAGAGCAGATATTACAAAATTAAAAGAAGCTATAGAAAAAGCAGAAACCATAGAGTCTGATAACTACAGTGAAGAAAGTATAAATAACTTAACTACGGTAATAAATCAAGGAAAAGAATTAATCAAGGCAGACTTTACAAACCAAGCACAATGTGATGAAGCTGTAAAGAATATAGAAAATGCTATAAATAATTTAGAAACTCTAGACAAAATAATTGAAATACCTGATGAAGCTCTTAAAAAAGACATAAAAAATGAACTTGGAATAAAGGATAGAGAAATAACTCTAAGAGATATGCACAACCTAGTATCTTTAGAGTGCTCATCAGGGTATGCTAGAAGTTTAAAAGGCTTAGAAACTGCTATAAATTTAGAAAGTTTAAACATTGATTACAATGAAGTAACTGATTTATCTCCAATAGCTAACTTAAAGAAACTAACACACTTTAGTGGAGCAGAAAACTTTATAATGAATCCTAGTTCTCAAATAAAACTTGTAGATGGTAAGTTTGTTATAGAGAATATGGTAAAAGATGTTGATGGAGAGAGATTACTTCCAAAAGAAGTTACATTAAATCCTAATACTAATCCTGTGAAGCTTAATTTAGAGGAAGTATTAGTAGGAGGTAAAGTACTGATAGACTCTAGTTTAATTAACAAGACTGGGGCAGTAGAGGTTGTTTATGAAAGTAAAACACATAATTTTGAGTTATATACACTTTCATTATTATCAGTAAAATAAAGGGAAATCCCTATAGCGTAATTTACGATATAGGGATTTTTTTGTTTTCAAAATTATTAAGAAATACAAACAAAGAACTAAGTAAAATATTATTAGAAAGTGGAAAGAATATAAGCAGCATAGTAGACTTAGATGAAGTTATAACTGAATTTATAGAATATACAGAAAGAGAAGCAAATAATATATATTAGAGATATACTTATAAGTAAGGAGGGGTTAAAATGAGTAAAATAAATATTAGTAATCCTAAATATAAATTCCTAGATGAAAATTTAACCATGTATAAGAAGAAAAATATCATCACAGAAAATCAATACAATCAAATAACAGATTTATATAATATAAAATACATTAATCCTATACAAATATTCACAATACTAGGTGCAATACTCATAGGCCTTGGAGTAATCATATACATAGGTAGTAATTGGAATAACATAGATAACATATTCAAACTATCAATCATCATCCTAATCTATCTAATAACAAACCTAGTGTCCTACAAAACATCAAACAAATACAAACGAACAAGCAAAAGCATATTATACCTAGGTATCCTGATATACGGAGCGGGAGTAATGCTAACTCAAAATATGTTTAACTATAATGTAAGCTTTATACCTAGTGGACTACTTTGGATACTTGGCATACTGCCCACTGTATATATATTTGAAGAAGAAGCCATGTACATATTCTCATGTATACTTACGCTAATATTCTCATTCGTATATATACAATCATATCCTTACATGCTATTAGTAGTATACTTGTTAATCTACTTTATAGGAATGAATAAATTTAATAATTTTACACTAGGGATATTAGCAAGGGAAATAGTGTTGTTCTCACTGATACCACAGTACCTTGACAAATATGGACTCAAGGATATACATATACTATTAATAATGCTGGCAATAGGGGTAGTTATTAGAAATTATAAATTCAGAAACCATAAAATAGTTTATGAATTATTAGGATTGGTACTGATAGGTATATGTGGACTTAGCTTAACATTCTCAGAAATATGGGCAACAATTTTCATCAAAGATATATCAACGGTTATAGCCTATGGAATAGGACTTAGTTATTTTGTATATTTCATTTACCAATCAGTCAAAGGAAATTTAATTTGCATAATTCCAATAATAGCATTGGTAATAAGGTATTTTTCAGATTCATTGTTGTTATCTTTTTCTAAATCATTATTATTTATAATAGTAGGAGGCATACTCCTAGCAATTGGATTTTATATAGAAAAAAATATCAATAAGAAAAGGATGTGATGAGGCGTGAAAAATATCTCTAAAAAATATTTGGCAATAAGTATTTTACCAGTTCTTATCTTATTATATATATCTATAACACCCATCGTGACCAACAACATAGGTAAAGAGATAAATATAAAAGGTAGCATATATCCTAATATAGGTGGCGATGTATCATATGTAAATTATGATATCAACAAAGTAGCAATAGATAGAGCACCAGAAGTTTATTCAAAATATGCAACTAGCTATGAAAAATTAGGTAAATATCTCAACAAGACTATCTACGTATTATTAAAAGAAAATCAAGGATACTATGAAGTGGATTATGCGACTTTTGACAAACCAAGTGATGGTGTTGTGTATCTTAAAGGTAAGACAATATATATTGGGTATGATGGAGAAGATAAATATAATCCAATTGAAAAAGCATATTTAGCTGTGAAGTATACATTAGATGAGTCTGTAAATAACAAACAGATAGATAAAGATATTGAAAAAGAGTATATGAATGATAAGGATAAGAATGAGGTAGACATTGATGTAAAAATAAGGTTGTATAAAGGATACGGGCTAGTTAAAAGTATAACAAATAACACTAATACGCAATAATAGAGCAAATAATAAATATGTATTATTATGGGAATTAAGGGTAGTGGAGTTGTACTATATTTGAAGGTTGGATATAATAAAGATATGAGTATAGCTAAAGGAGGTAAAACTATGGAAAAAAAACCACTACCTATAGGTATAGATAATTTTGAAATGTTAATAACAAGAGGTTATTATTATATAGATAAAACACTACTTATAAAAGACTTACTAGATAACAAAGCATCAGTAAACTTATTTACAAGGCCAAGAAGGTTTGGAAAAACTTTAAATATGAGTATGCTTCAATATTACTTTGAAGACAGAAGA
Source organism: Romboutsia sp. (assembly GCF_051659545.1). Taxonomy (GTDB): domain Bacteria; phylum Bacillota; class Clostridia; order Peptostreptococcales; family Peptostreptococcaceae; genus JBOFOR01. Next base: position 7,894 of record NZ_JBOFOR010000177.1, read on the forward strand.
AATGAATTTGATGGAAGTAAGAAAGATAATACTTATTTATTCGATGGATTAAACATAATGAATCAAGAAGATAAATATTTAAGTTACATGGGTAAGTATCCTGTAATTAACCTTTCTTTAAAATCAGGTAAACAACCTACATTTAAAATGGCTAATGAATCAATAATAGATGAAATAATAAAAGAATATACAAGACATAGATACATTCTAAAAGAGGACAAACTATCAGATGGAGAAAAACAGGCTTATTTAAATATATTAAACAGAACAGCAAGAGATATAGATTACGCAAAATCTCTAGAACTGCTAAGTAGATGCCTTGAAAAACATTTTAATAAAAAAGTTATTATTTTAATAGATGAATATGATGTACCATTAGAAAATTCATTCTTTGAAGGATTCTATGATGAAATGATTAAATTTATAAGGTCTTTATTTGAATCATCACTTAAGACAAATACAGCCTTAGAGTTTGCTGTAATTACAGGATGTTTACGTATTTCAAAAGAAAGTATATTCACTGGACTTAATAATTTAGAGATAATATCTATATTAAATAAATCCTACGACGAATACTTCGGATTTACAAATCAAGAAGTAGAAAAAATATGTGAAGATTACTCAATAGCAAACAAATATGAAGTAATCAAAGAGTGGTACAACGGATATACATTTGGAGAAGCAAATGTATATAATCCTTGGAGTGTAGTACGATTTGTAAAAGATGTAGTAATTAATCCAAAGGTATTTCCAACTTCATATTGGGCAAATACTAGCTCAAATAGCATAGTAAAAAGCCTAATAGAAAGATCTGATGATAAAACTAAGGGTGAAATAGAAGCCTTAATAGAAGGAAAAACTATAGAAAAGCCTATTAACGAAGATATAACCTATGATGAAGTATATGATACTATGGACAACTTGTGGAACTTCATGTTTTTCACTGGATATTTTAAAAAGATTAGCGAAAGAATGGATGAAGAAGAAAATAGATTTGTAGAATTAGCCATTCCAAATAAAGAAGTAAAATATATATTTAGAACCAAGATACTTAAATGGTTCGATGAAAAGATAAAAGCAGAAAACCTATCAACCCTGTACACTGCTATTATAAAAGGTGATGTAGAATTATTACAAAAGGAAATAAATAGACTCTTAAGAAAAACAATAAGTTTTAATGATGCCTATGAAAACTTCTACCATGGATTTATAGTAGGAATTTTATCTCATATGGATGGATACATAGTAAAATCCAATAGAGAAAGTGGAGATGGCAGAAGCGATATATTCATTAGGCCAGTATCAATATTTGATAGAGCTGTAATTATAGAAATAAAAGTATGCGACAAACCAAGAGAAATATTTGCTAAGTGCGATGAAGCCTTAAATCAAATAGAAGAAAAAAGATATGCAGACGATCTTAGAGAAGAAGGATTTGATGATATAATAAAGTATGGATTCTCTTTTTATAGAAAAGACTGTGTAGTTAAAATGAGCTAAAATAAAATCTCTATATCGTAAATTGCGATATAGGGATTTTTTTAGTAAATCTCAACACAAACATGGTATTAATTTTTAAAAATAATATATTTTAAATAAAAAATGAAAAAAACTTGCAAAAAATGAATAATATATTGATATTAGATTAAGGAAAAAGTTTGCAAGGAGATTAATTTATGTTAAATAGAGTAAAAGAAAAATTAATAGTATCATGTCAAGCATTACCAGATGAACCACTACATAGTTCGTTTATAATGGGAAAAATGGCAAATGCAGCAAAAATTGGTGGAGCAGTAGCAATAAGAGCTCAAGGTGTAGACGATATAAATGAAATAAAGAAAGTGACAGGATTACCAATTATAGGAATAATAAAAAAGAATATGATGATTCTGAAATTTATATAACATCGACGTTAAAAGAAGTTGATGAATTACTTCAAACTAAATGCGAGATGATAGCACTAGATGCTACTGACAGAGTTAGGCCAAATAAAGAGAGTTTAGGTGACATTATAATATAGTCAGTGCTGGAGAAAATATAGCAGTATTAGGTCCTGTAGGTACATTTTTATATGGATTTTTAATGAGGCTTTCGGGAGAAGTAGGGCTTCATCACATGATATATTAAATTAGAAAAACTACTTATACAATAATTGAGCAATTTGGATTAGTTAGAGAAAAGCAAATGGAAAGTGCTAAGTGCTGGAATGAAGTAGTTAAAATATCTAGGGAATATTATGATGAAAATAAAAAATGGATAAGCAACTATGATATTCAGAAGTTGGTCAAAGGTAGAT
>NZ_JBOFOR010000178.1:0-56574 GCF_051659545.1 Romboutsia sp.
TTTTAAAGTGTATAAGAAAAAAATCTAATCGTATTGATATTTATGATTTGCTAAATTATAGTAAATACATCTTCTTCATCAAGTCTTGATTTAGGTAGACTAGCATTAAAATCATCATCAGATCTATACCCAAGAGGAACTATTGTAACAGCTGTAAGACCTTTTTTATTTAATCCAAGTTCTTCATTTAGTATTTTAACATCAAATCCTTCCATTGCAACAGCATCAATTCCAAGAGTAGCAGCACCAAGTAGAAGGCTACCCATATTTAAGTATACTTGTTTATCCATCCAATCTTGTAGATCGTTATAATCATTTTTATGGAAATTAGTAAATGTGTTACGTGCATTATGCATACTATTTTTTATTTCATCATTTAGAAAACGTCCATCTTTATCTTCTTTTTCTAGAACATGCTTTAAGTAGTTCTCATCCATAGTAGTTCTTGAACAAAGCACAATAACATGTGACGCATCAAGCACCTTTTCATCATTAAAAGCGAAAAATCCTTGTGTACTTTTACTTATTTTTTTCTTTCCTTCTTCTGTGGAAGCAATTACAAAGTGCCATGGCTGAGAATTAACACTAGAAGCACTAAGTCTCAAAAGTTCTTTAATCTGATTCATATCCTCTGATGAAATTTTTTTTGTTTTATCAAACTTTTTTGTTGAGTAGCGGCTATTCATTATTTTTACTAAATTCATATATGTAGTCCCCTTCTTACTTGAATTTTTATACCTTTCATATCATAGTAGTATATTATCGCAATGCTGTATGATACAATGATAACAACAAATTATATATTAAACAAGTATGTACTTTAAAGTAAGTACTATCAAAAAAATAAAGGTACAAAAGAAAGGCTTAAGCTAAGCTTTTTATAGAATAGATGGAGGATAAGAAATATAATGTGTACAAGTAATGATTTATATAAGGATTTAAAAATTGATTGTGAAAAATGTTTTGGGTTTTGCTGTGTAGCTCTATATTTTTCAAAATCAGAAGGATTTCCTACTAATAAAGATGCGGGAAAGTCATGTATAAACTTACAGAAAGATTTTAGTTGTTCTATTCACAACAATCTTAGAGAACAAGGCCTAAAAGGATGTACAGCATACGATTGTTTTGGTGCAGGACAAAAAGTGGCTCAAGTTACATACAAAGGAGAAAGTTGGATAAACTCACCGCAATTATCACAACAGATGTTTGATGTATTTTTAGTTATGAGACAAATACACGAAATGTTGTGGTATCTTACAGAAGCATATAATATAGAAGTAGCGTATTCTATAAGGGAAGAAATTAGTTTAATGATAAAAGAAACTGAGAATATTACTAATATGAGTCCAAATAATTTATTAAAATTAGATGTAACAACCCATAGATTTAAAGTGAATCAATTATTAAAAAAAGCCAGTGAATTAATAGCTCAAAAATATAAACCAAAAAATAATCAAAAGACTTCTACTAATATAGATTTTATTGGTAAAAACCTTAAAAAAATTAATTTGATAGGTGCGGATTTAAAAGGAGCATTTTTAATTGCAGCAGATTTAAGGGAAAATAACCTGACGGCAGCAAACTTAATAGGAGCAGATATGAGGGATGCTGATATTAGAGGCGCAAATCTTGAAAATAGTGTATTTATTACTCAATCTCAAATAAATGCTGCTAAAGGAGATAGTAATACAAAATTACCTAAAACAATAGTAAGACCTACATATTGGAATAAATAAAATATATTGATACTTTAAAGGGAATCTGACTCACCATAATTAGTTGTTAAATTGGTTATAATATAAAACAAATTAAGGTAAATTTACTAATTGTTTTTTTATCTAAACAGATAAAAAAGATGAATATATATAGAGTTTACGAAGTTTGTAAATAGCATAAGAATATGATATTATATAACCCAATGAGTTTTATAAACTATAACCAATGGAGGTAAGACAACTATGGAAAATTTACCAAATTGTCCTAAATGTAATTCGGAATACACTTACGAAGATGGAAGTCTTTTAGTTTGTCCTGAATGTGGTCATGAGTGGTCTTTAGCATCAGAAGGAAATAATGAAGATAATAATGTTATTAAAGATGCAAATGGAAATATATTAAATGATGGGGATGCTGTAACAGTAATAAAAGACCTTAAAGTAAAAGGAAGTTCTTCATCTATAAAAATAGGAACAAAAGTAAAAAGTATACGTTTAGTTCCAGATGCGGCTGATGGACATGATATAGAATGTAAAATAGATGGTTTCGGAGCTATGAAGTTAAAATCTAGCGTTGTTAAAAAAGCATAATAAGATTTTATATAAAAACTAAGCTATATTTTACTACAGTAGTAAGATGTAGCTTAGTTTTTTACGCTTAAGTAAATTATATTTCACCAACAGGTCGCTCAAGAGAAGCGAATTTTTTATGAAATGGAAAAAAGTGAAATGAATAGTTTCGTGAAATTAAATTGTTAAGATTGTAAAAACATAATATAATAAATAAGACATTAAATAGAAAATAGAGAAAGAGATGACAAAAATGACAAAAGAAAATAGAATGAATATTATTAAGGAATATATCATAACAACTATAGGAGTGATTATAGTTGCATTTGGGATACAGTATTTTTATGCACCTAATGAGATAGCAGGTGGAGGGTTAAGTGGAATGGCTTTAGTAATTAGTAATTACATTCCTCAATTATCTGTAGGAACTATAATATTTATAGGAAATTTAATTTTATTCCTAATATCATTTTTATTAGTTGGTGGAGATTTTGGATTAAAAACAATATATGCTAGTATTATGTTATCTGTAGTAATGGATGTAATGGAAAAAGTATTTCATTCTTATGCTTTAACTAATAATATGGTATTAGCAGTAATAGTTGGTACGTTAATATGCGGTACTGGATTATCTATTGCATTTGCTATAAATGCATCTACAGGTGGTACGGATATACTTGCTAAGATATTAAATAAATATTCAACATTTAATATAGGGATATCATTGTTATTAGTAGATTTATTTGTAGTAGTATGCGGAGGATTAACTTTTGGATTAGACAAAGGGATATATTCTTTAATATGTGTAATTTTAAATGGAATTTTAATAGATAAACTAATGGCTATAATAGAGAAAAAAATAGAGAAAAAAAGAGAAGAAAAAAGAAAAAGCATAAAAGACTATGAGTTAAAAAAAGCTCAGTAGATATAATTGATTAATATAATAAACGAAAAAACACTAAGTTTTAAAATAAAATTTAGTGTTTTTTCGTAAAATTATGTATAAATATATTTTAGTAAAAAAAAATAAAAATATATATTGACCGTTACGTAACGTAACCTTATACAATGATATTAAGCAAGAACTTGGGGGAATTATTATGAAAGAAAAAACCTTTTACACTAGTGGTGAATTTGCTAAAATGGCAGGGGTTACAATTAGAACCATTAGGTATTATGACACAAAGGGGATACTGAAACCATCTCATCGTAATAGTTCAGGTCATAGACTGTACTCAGATATTGATTTCGTAAAGTTAAAGAAAATTTTAGCGTTGAAGTATTTAGGATTATCTTTAGATGAAGTTATGAGTACTGAATTAAGCAACTTTAAAAAGGATGAAATGGTAAATTCTTTAAAATTACAAAAGAATATTTTACAAAATAAAATCAACCATATGAAGACCGTATTAAATGCAATAGAGACAGCAGAGCATAGTATTGAAAATGATGACAATCTTGATTGGAATAAAACAGTAGATATAATAAAAATACTAGAAGACGAAAAAGAATTGTCACAACAATACGTGGATTCATCAAATTTAAATGCGAGTGTTAAACTACAAGATAGATTTAGTTCAAATGAATATGGATGGTATAAATGGACATTTAGCAAGCTTAACTTAAAATCAGAGTGTAAAATTTTAGAAATTGGGTGTGGAAATGGAGCTTTATGGTCTAAAAACATAGGCGAAATAAATGAAGGTTTAGATATAACCTTAACAGATGTTTGTGAAGACATGATTAAAGAAGCTCAAAAAAATCTTATTAATGATAAAGAAAAATTTAATTTTCAAATTGCAGACCCAAATAAAATTCCATTTCAAGATGAAAGTTTTGATGTAATAATAGCTAACCATATATTGTTTTATATGAAAGATATGGATAAGGTACTTTCTGAAATAAAAAGAGTACTAAAAAAAGATGGATGTTTCTATTGTTCTACAATAGATAGTAGTAATATGAAAGAGTTAGAAAATCTTATGTTAGAATTTAATAACCATATTAAAATTTCAGAAGAAAAGCTTTCTAATAAGTTTGGTTTAAAAAATGGAAAATCAATTTTATCTAATTACTTTACAGATACAAAAGAATATTTGTATGAAGATAAGTTGGTAGTAAATGATAGGGATGGAATAATAGAATATATTTATTCTATACCAGGTAATATTTTAGAAGTTTTAGAAACCAAAAAGAAAGAATTTGAGTCTTATGTAGATAAAAATATACGACAAAATGGATCAATTCTTATAACGAATAGAAGTGTTTTATTTGAAAGTAAGAAAGGATAATTTATTTCAAAATATATTTACAGGAAAAGAAAACGATTGCTTAAGGGGCGGGAAGAGAGAGAGGTAATAGTTATGGGGATTAGAGTAACTAGTGAAATTAAACCACTAAAACAAGTTTTACTTCACAGACCTGGTGCAGAAATAGAAAATTTAACACCAGACTATCTAGAAAGATTATTATTTGATGATATACCTTTCTTAGAAGTGGCTCAACAAGAACATGATACTTTTGCTGAAGTATTAAGACAAAATGGGGTAGAAGTATTATACTTACACAAATTAGCAGCTAAAGTTATAGAAGATAAGGAAGTAAAAGAAACTTTTATAAATCAATTTATAGAAGAAGCTGGAATAACTAACTTAGAATTACATAAAAATGTTTATAATTTCTTAATGAAAATAGAGGATAATGAAGAGTTTATAAGAAAGACTATGTCAGGTATAAACAAAAATGAATTACCAAAGTTAGATAAAAAAAGCTTATCTGATTTAGCAGAAGATGATTATCCATTTGTTGCAGATCCAATGCCAAACTTATACTTTACAAGAGATCCATTTGCAAGTATAGGAAATGGTGTTAGTTTAAACAAAATGTACTCTGTAACAAGAAATAGAGAAACTATATATGCAGATTATATATTCAAATATCATCCAGAATTTAAAGATCAAGTTGAAAGATTTTATGATAGAAACTTTGAACATCACATAGAAGGTGGAGATATATTAAACCTAACTGAAAAAACTTTAGCAATAGGTATATCTCAAAGAACTCAAGCTAATGCAATAGAACATATAGCTAAGCAAATATTCTTCAATAGCGGTAACAAAGAAATAGAAACTATATTAGCTTTCAACATACCAAATAATAGAGCAATGATGCATTTAGATACAGTCTTTACTCAAATAGATATTGATAAATTCACTATACATCCAGGAATACAAGGTCCACTACAAGTATTCGAAGTAACAAAAGGTGATGTAGAAGGAGAATTAAATATAGAAGAAATAAATGCTCCATTAGAAGAAATATTAGCTAAACATCTTGGAGTTGAAAAAGTTACATTAATCCAATGTGGTGGAGGAGATAAAGTTATAGCTGATAGAGAACAATGGAATGATGGTTCGAATACATTATGTATAAAGCCAGGAGAAGTTATTGTTTATTCTAGAAACTATGTAACAAACAGATTATTACAAGAAAATGGAATAAAAACACATATTATACCATCAAGTGAATTATCTAGAGGTCGTGGAGGCCCAAGATGTATGTCAATGCCTTTAGTTAGAGAAGCATAAACAAGCTAACAATATCTATAAAAAGGGTTATACATAAACCTTTTTATAGATATTTAAATAAAATTATTTACAACATAATATTAGGGGGATTTTACAATGGGAGCTAATTTAAGAGGACGTTCATTTTTAAAATTATTAGATTTTTCAAGTGCTGAAATAAGATATTTATTAGATTTATCTAGAGATTATAAAAATTTAAAGAGATCTGGTGTAGTACACAAGCAATTAGAAGGAAAAAATGTAGTTATATTATTTGAAAAAGATTCAACAAGAACTAGATGTGCTTTTGAAGTTGGAGCTATGGACTTAGGAATGGGTGTTACTTATATAGGACCAACAGGTTCTCAAATGGGTAAAAAAGAATCTATAGCAGATACTGCGAGAGTATTAGGAAGAATGTATGATGGTATAGAATACAGAGGATTCTCTCAAGAAATAGTTGAAGAATTATCAGCTAATGCTGGTGTACCAGTATGGAATGGTTTAACAGATGAATTCCATCCAACTCAAATGTTAGCAGACTTATTAACTATAGAAGAAAAATTAGGCAGATTAAAAGGTGTAAACTTTGTTTATATGGGAGATGCAAGAAACAACATGGGTAACTCTTTAATGGTTGCTTGTGCTAAAATGGGATTAAACTTTACAGCATGTGCTCCAAAAGAATTATTCCCAGCTCAAGAACTAGTTGATACTTGCAGGGCAATAGCAAAAGAAAATGGATGCACTATAACATTAACTGAAGATGTTATAGCTGGAACTAAAAATGCCGATGTTGTATATACAGATGTTTGGGTATCTATGGGAGAACCAGATGAAGTTTGGGAAGCTAGAATAAAACAATTAATGCCATACCAAGTTAATCAAGCTGTTATGGATAATGCTCATCCAGAATCTATATTTATGCACTGCTTACCAGCATTCCATGACTTAAAAACTAAGACAGGTGCGGAAATGGGTAAAAAATTCGGTATAACTGAAATGGAAGTTACTGATGAAGTATTTGAATCTAAGAAATCAGTTGTATTTGATGAAGCAGAAAATAGAATGCATACTATAAAGGCTGTAATGGCTGCTACAATAGGACAATAATAAATATATAGATTAGGTTAAGATAACTACATAGCCTCCATTTGTTTATAAAAAATATAATGGAGGTTATATTTTTCTAAAAAATTAAGAATTTATCAAATAAATGGGGATATTTAAGAAAAAACAAACTTAGGATATGTTTTAAAAAATTATTAACAGGGGGCTAAAAATATGAAGAGATTAGTTATAGCTTTAGGGGGAAATGCGTTAGGGAATAATGCAGAGGAACAGCTTGAATTAGTTAAACATACAGCTAAAACAATAGTTGATTTATCTCAAGAAGGATATAGTGTTATAGTAGGTCATGGTAATGGGCCACAAGTAGGTATGATAAATTTAGCTATGGATTTTGCATCAAATAATGGTGCTAATACTCCGAGTATGCCATTTGCAGAGTGCGGATCAATGAGTCAAGGGTATATAGGTTATCATCTACAACAAGCTATAAAAAATGAATTAAGACGTAGAAAAATAAAGAAAAATGTAGCTACTGTAGTTACTCAAGTTGTTGTAGATGAAAATGATGAAGCATTTAAGAATCTAACAAAACCAGTAGGTATGTTCTATACAAAAGAAGATGCTATAAAAATATCTGAAGAAAAAGGATTTACATTTGTAGAAGATTCAGGTAGAGGATATAGAAGAGTAGTAGCTTCTCCACAACCACAAAAAATAGTTGAATTAGAAACAATACAAGAATTAGTTGATAATGGAACTATAGTAATAACTGTTGGAGGTGGTGGTATACCTGTAATAGAAAAAGAAGATGAAACGTTAGAAGGTGTAGCGGCAGTAATAGATAAAGATAAATCAAGTGCAAAACTTGCTAAAGATTTAGATGCAGAGATGTTAGTAATATTAACTGCTGTTGATAGAGTTTGTATAAACTTTAATAAACCAAATCAAGAAGAGTTAGCATCTATAAACTTAGAAGAAGCATCTAAATATATAGATGAAGGTCATTTTGCAAAAGGTTCGATGTTACCTAAAGTAGAAGCTTGTGTAGATTTTGTTCAAAGTTCTACTAATGGAAAGGCACTAATAACTTCTTTAGAAAAAGCTAAAGAAGCACTACACGGAACAACTGGAACTATAATATGCAAAACTACTGAGGGTTTTAACACATCTGAAAAGTTAGAATTAAATGCATAAACAAAAAATGTACAAATAAACAAGGAAATGTTATTCTATATTATACAGAATAATATTTCCTTTAAATACCATTTAAGGAAGTTTATTATTAGCTAAAGAAGAGTTAAGCTCTTTAGAAAATATATAGACAAAAGGGGGGACAATTAAATGTCAAATGATGCGAAAAAGAAAAAGTTTAGATTTCCATCAGCTTATACGGTATTATTAACTTTAATGATATGTATAGCACTTATAACTCAAGTTGTGCCAGGGGTAAAGAAAGCACAATTATCAGATTTAGTTATGGCGCCGGTTACAGGTATGATAGGTGTGAGAGATGACGCTTTAGATGAAGAAATATCTGCATCTCTGGATGAAGGTGGAGTTAATTCAGCATTAAAAACAATAAGTAGTGCAGAAGGTCAAAAAATGAGTGTGTGGAATAGTGGTACTCTTAAGGGGGCAATAGATGTATCATTATTCGTATTAATTATAGGTGGTTTCTTAGGAGTAGTAACAAAGACAGGAGCATTAGATGCTGGAGTTGGTGCACTTGTTAAGAAACTAAAAGGAAAAGAAATAATGCTAATACCAGTACTAATGATTATATTCTCATTAGGCGGTAGTTCATACGGAATGGCGGAAGAAACATTAGCATTTTATGCACTAATAACTGCAACTATGATGGCAGCAGGATTTGACCCAATAGTAGCAGTCGGGACTGTATTATTAGGAGCAGGATGTGGTGTATTAGGTTCAACTGTAAACCCATTTGCTATAGGAGCTTCAATTTCAGCAGCAGGAGCAGTAGGTGTAAAAATAAACCAAGGTACAATAATAGTAATAGGTGTTTTATTATGGATATCAACACTAACGATATCAATACTATACGTAATGAAATATGCTAAGAAAGTTAAAGCTGATAAATCAAAAAGTATACTTTCTAAACATGAATTAGATGCTGCATATGAGGCATTTAGTCAAAATTCAGAAGAAATATTAGAATTAGACGGAAAGAGAAAAGGTGTTTTAGTTCTATTTGTACTTTCTTTTGTAGTTATGATATTAGGCGTTATTCCATGGAATGACTTTGGTATAACTATATTTGATAATACAACAGCTTGGTTAAACGGTACTCCATTAGGAGCATGGTGGTTCCCTGAATTAACAGTATGGTTCTTCTTAATGTCAGTAGTTATAGGTTTAGTATATAGAATGCCTGAAAAAGATATAGTATCATCATTTATAGCGGGATCTGCAGATATGGTAGGAGTTGCTCTTGTTATAGGTATATCAAGAGGTATATCTTTCATGATGGCAAACTCAGGATTAGACTTATATATACTTGATAAAGCAGCAGGAGTATTAAGTGGAGTATCAGGGATGTTATTTGCTAATATGGCTTACGTTATATATATGGCGCTATCATTCTTAATACCATCAACTTCAGGATTAGCATCAGTATCTATGCCAATATTTGCACCACTAGCGCAGAAGTTAAACATAGCACCTGAAATAGTAGTAGCTGCATTCTCAGCAGGTTCAGGTATAATAAACTTAGTAACACCAACATCAGGGGTTGTTATGGGAGGTCTTACTATAGCTAAAGTAGATTATGATACCTGGTTAAAGTTTGCAACTAAGCTATTAGTTATGATATTCCTTGCTACAGTGGTAATATTATCAGTAGTGCCAATGTTATTAGGTATGTAATTAAATAAATATATTATAAAATAAAACCATAAGATTTATAATCTTGTGGTTTTGTTTATAATTAAAAATAGGAGAAGATAAATGAGTATAGTTAGTTTTTTAAGCTGTTTATATTTTTTACTTACTATAGTATTAATGTTTAAAAGAAATACTTTAGGAAATACATATATGGGATTTGGCGCATTAACCTTTGTTTTTGTAATGGCATATCCTAGTATTCCTAAAATACCACCACAATTTCAAAGTTTAGGAATATTTTTAGTATTTTCTTTAATGATAATATTGTTTGGGCTAACTTTTGGAATTATAATTATATTATGCAAAAAAAGTAATAAAGTATCAAGAATAACAGCTGTAATTTCATCTACACTATTAATAATATTGTTATTTAACTCAAAAGGATACTTAACATATATGTATATACCAGTGTTATTGTATATGCTACAAGACTATACTAATAAGATGATGGAGAAAGCAACAAATAAATCTTTTGTACTAAATAAATAAAATAAGGACCTGAGCATAAATTTTAAAATTTATGTTCAGGTCCTTATTTTATTTTTATTAAGATAATCATATTATATATAAATTAAAGTTATTAATAGTTAGATTTTGATATGAGTAAATATAAATTAATTCTATTAGGAATACTAAATTATAAAATATATAAATATAGGAAGTGTGAGCTATGAAAAAAGCACTTATTGTTGGAGCTGGTATAGGTGGATTATGTACAGCAATAAGATTATTAAATAAGGGTTATGATGTAACTATTGTAGAAAAAGAAAATACAATTGGAGGAAAAGTAAATGTAATAGGAACTAATCAATTTAAGTTTGATTTAACAGCTTCAATATTAATGACACCAGATATATATACAGAAATATTTAAAGAATGTAAAAAAGACTATAGAGATTATATAGAATTAACAAAGCTAGAACCTACATATAATGTTAGTTATTATGATGGAAAAGAATATAAATTTTACAGCGATTTAAGACGTATGACTAATACACTAGAAAGTATACAACCTGGATTATCAATAGAGTATATAGACTTCTTATCTAAATCTATGAAAAAATACTTGGTTAGTAAGAAATATTTATTAGATAAACCAATGATGAAAATAAATGAAGTTTTAAATATAGAAACACTTAAAAATATAATAAGTATAAACCCTTTTGAAATAACGGAGGATTATATATGTAAGGTTATAAGCAATGAAAAATTACAGGAATTTCTCATATTTCAGTCAATGTATATAGGCGTAAATCCCTACACTAATTCTAGTATATATACGCTAATACCTGCTATATCTCATACTTATGGATTATGGTATATAAAAGGAGGGTTTTACCAATATATTAAGGCTTTAGAAAAATTAATATATGATTTAGGAGGAAAAATAATAACTAATACAAATGTTGAAGAAATAATAGTTCATAAAAATAAAGTAAAGGGACTAAGAACAAATAGAGGTGCTTTTAAATCAGATATATTTGTATGTAATGCAGATTTTTCTTATGCAATGGATAAATTGATAAAGCATAAAAAAACAAAAAATATAGATAAGATAAAGGAAAAAGAGTATTCATGCTCTACATTTATAATATACTTAGGTCTAAATAAAAAGTACGACAAGCTAAAAGTACACAATATATATATAAATAAAAATTTTAAAGTAGGAATAGAATCTCCTTTTAAAGGATTGGTTTGCAAATATCCATCTTTCTATATATATTGTCCTAGTTCAATTGATAATACTGTATGTGAAAAAGGAAAAGAAACCTTAAATATAGTGGTTAGAGTACCAAATCTATCTGCTAAAAATATAAATTGGAACGAAAAATTTATAACGGAATATAGGAATAATATAATAAATCAAGTAAAACAAATAAAAGGTTTAGAAGATATAGAAGAAAATATAATCTACGAATCATACTTAACACCTGTAGACTTAAAAAATAAATTTAACTCCTATAAAGGAACTGCCTTTGGTATTAGTCATAAATTAAATCAAACAACGTATTTTAGACCTCATATGAAAGATAAAAAAATAAAAAACTTATATTTTATAGGATCATCTACTCATCCAGGAAATGGAGTATCCGTTATAATTGGAGGTAGTAAAGTTTTAGTAGAGAAGATTACTTAATCTTCTCTTTATCCCAGAATAACTTTTTTGAATTATGATTTAATACACCTCTCCTCAAGTTAGCACATAAAGAACATGGATTTTTTTCTTTTCTTATATCAAATACTATTTCTTTTATATCAGTTTGAATTTCATAGAAAGGAACATTTAATTCCTCGCATAATTTGTATAAAGGAGAATTATCTACTCATCTTGGATTTAATGTTATAGCAAACTTAACTAAAGTAAAAAATGATAATAAATTGGATTGGAGTATAAAGAATGTTGTTATACGTGAAACTACAAAATAATATATAGATATATTTATAAAAATAGGATGTTATAGATTGATTTTGAAGTATAATATTAAATATATGAGTATAAAAATATGGAGGTATTTGGGATGCAAAAAGTAGAAAGTTTTAAGCTAGACCACACAAAAGTAAAAGCACCTTATGTAAGAAAATGTTGTGTATTAGATGGAGCAAATGGGGATAAAGTATCTAAGTTTGACTTGAGATTTTTACAACCTAATGCAGAAGCTTTTGGGACTGCTGCAATGCATGGTTTAGAACATTTATTAGCTACATACTTAAGAGAAACATTAGATAACATAATAGACTTATCTCCAATGGGGTGTAGAACAGGATTCTACTTAATAGTATGGGGAGATGTAGAGCCATCAGATATAAAGGTAGGACTAGAAAAAGCATTAGAAATGGTGTTAGAGTCAACTGAAATGCCTGCAGCTACTGCTATAGAGTGTGGAAATTATAAAGATTTATCTTTATTTGGAGCTAAAGAATATGCTAAAGAAGCTTTAGACAAAGGATTTTCTTTAAATATATACGGGGAATAAAAACTATGGATAAAATCTGTATTAATCGAGTAGATATAAATAGAGATGAAGTTTTAAGATATTTAGAGTATAAAGGTCAAGAAATAAGTGGAAATTTAGAAAAAGTAATTGACGAATGTATAAAAACAACAATAGAGAAGATAAACCCTCGGTATATTTTGAGGGTTTATCCTATATTGAAAAAATGTGAAGCTAACGAGTATAAAATAATACTACAGGGGACTAATTTAGTAATAAAAAGCAAAGATATTTATAATTTGCTATATGAATGTAATGAATGCATCGTTATGGCAGCTACACTGGGAATAGATATTGAAAAAGAAATAAGAAAAAACTCTTATTGTGAGCTTACTAAAAGTATAATAATAGATGCATGTGCTACTACTGCCATAGAAGCAATTTGTGATTTAATACAGCATAAAGCAAAAGAAGTTTTAAATAATAAAAATAATTACATGACTAATAGATACAGCCCAGGATATGGGGACTTACCGCTACATATTAATAGTAACATTATCAATATTTTAAATGCATCTAAAGAAATAGGATTGACTATTACTGGTAAAGATATTATGATACCAAGAAAATCAGTTACAGCTATAATAGGAATATCAAAAAATAAACTGAAAAATAATTCAGTTAAGTGTTTAGGATGTTCAAAGTATGAGACTTGCAAATATAAAAAAGGGGATGAAAATTGTGGATATAAGAGAGTACATAAAAAATAATATCTTAATATTTGATGGAGCTATGGGGACTATGCTTCAACAAAGTGGATTAAAATTAGGAGAAAATCCTGAAGTGTTTGGTTTTGAAAATCCAGATAAACTTATAAAAATTCATGAATCTTATTTGGAGGCTGGGTCAAATGTAGTGACTACTAATACATTTGGTGCCAATGAATTAAAAGTAGATAAATTAGGATATACTGTAGAAGAAATCGTTGATAATGCAGTTAATATTGCAAAAAAGGCAATAGAAAAGGCAGATAAATCAAAAACAAGGTATGTTGCCTTAGATATAGGTCCAATAGGAGAAATGTTAGAACCTATGGGTACATTAAGTTTTGATAGAGCATATGAAATATTTAAAAGACAGATGATACAAGGTGAAAAATCGGGAGCAAATCTTATAATAATAGAAACAATGATGGATTTATATGAAGCTAAAGCAGCAGTATTAGCAGCAAAAGAAAATACAAATCTTCCTGTATTCTGTACAATGACTTTTGATGCAAATGGAAGAAGCTTTACTGGATGTATGCCTGAAAGCATGGTAGCGACTATAGAAGGATTAGGAGTGGATGCTATTGGAGTAAACTGTTCATTAGGACCAAAACAATTATTACCTATAGTAAAGAAAATCTCAGATATGGCTAATATTCCAGTTATAGTTCAAGCTAATGCAGGTTTACCAGAAATAGTAGATGGACAAGCTGTATATAATGTTAATCCAGAAGAATTTTATGAAGGTGTAAGCAAATTTATAGAAGTAGGAGCCTCTATAATAGGGGGATGTTGTGGAACTGATCCAAAGTTTATTAAATTGATTTCAGAAAATACTAAGACTTTAAAGAAAAGTGATAGAGTTGAATATAATGAATGTATAGTGTGCTCTCCTTCTAAAATAGTAAAAGTAAAAGCCCCTACAGTTGTAGGTGAAAGATTAAATCCAACAGGAAGAGAGCCTCTAAAAGAAGCATTAAGAAATGAAAATTTAGAGTATGTTATGAATCTAGCTCTAGATCAAATTAAAGATGGAGCAGATATTTTAAATGTTAATGTAGGACTGCCAGATATAGATGAAAAAAAGATGATGCCGAAGGTTTTAAAGGAAATACAAGCTATAATTGATACTCCACTTCAGGTAGATTCTTCAAATATAGATGCATTAGAACAAGGTTTAAGATATTACAATGGTAAAACTATAGTAAATTCTGTGAATGGTAAAGAGGAATCTTTAGAAACTATATTACCAATAGTAAAAAAATACGGTGCATGCGTAGTGGGATTAACTTTAGATGAAAAAGGGATACCAAACACTGCACAAGGAAGATTTGAAATAGCTAAAAAAATTGTAGATAGAGCAGTATCTTATGGTATTAGAAAACAAGATATTTTTATTGATTGTTTATCATTAACTGTTTCTGCTCAACAAAATGAAGCTATGGCTACATGTGAATGTATTAGAATGGTAAAAGAAATATTAGGAGTAAAAACTATATTAGGAGTATCTAATATATCTTTTGGTTTACCAAATAGAAAAGCTCTTAATAATACATTCTTAACTATGGCGTTAGCTTATGGATTAGATTTACCAATAATAAACACAAATGAAGAGTGCATGATGGAAGCTATAAATTCTTTTAAAATTATACAAAATATAGACAAAGGATGTACTAATTATATAGAAAAATATAGCACATATAAAAAAGAGCAAAAGGTTGAAAAAAATAATGAAAAAATATCTTTAGAACAAATAGTAGAAAGAGGATTAAAAGATGAGGCGGAAAGTGCTACTTTAAGTATGTTAGAAAAATGCGATGAAAGTCATATATTAGATCAAATACTAATACCAGCATTAGATAAAGTAGGACAGAGATATGATGTAGGAGAAGTATTCTTACCACAATTGATTCAATCAGCTGAAACAGTAAAAGTATCATTAAAGGTTATAAAAGAAGAGTTAATGAAGAAAAATACTAATACAGTATCTAAAGGTAAAATAATAGTAGCTACAGTAAAAGGTGACATCCATGATATTGGGAAGAATATAGTAAAAATAATGTTAGAAAATTATGGTTATGAAGTGATTGATTTAGGTAAAGATGTACCTATAGAAGATGTAGTAGAATGCGCTAAAAAGGAAAATATAAAACTAATAGGTCTTAGTGCATTAATGACAACAACTGTAATTAGCATGAAAGAAACTATAGAAGCTTTAAAATCAGAAGGTATAGATGCAAAAGTCTTTGTAGGTGGTGCTGTACTAACAGAGGAATATGCTAATAATATTGGAGCTAATTATTACTCAAAGGATGCAAAATCAGCAGTTGAAATAGCAAGAATGAATTTTAATAAAAACTAACTTTTACTGTAAAAATATGTATAAACTACATTAAAATACAAAATATATAGAAAAAACTTATAATAATGTGATAAAATAGGAAGGTGATTTTTACGGAAGGTGGACAAAAATGATGGAAAATAGACAGCCTTATGCATTAGTTTTTGGAGTATCAGTATTTGATATTTGTGGCTTTACAGATAGAAATTATAGATCCAATGACTCTAATCCTGGTAAAGTAAAAACTTCTTTTGGAGGTGTTTGCAGAAATATCGCCGAATGTATGGCTAGAGTGGGTGTTAATACAAAGTTTATTTCTATTCTAGGTGATGATGAAACTGGAAACAGAATGATGGAACACTCTAAGATTATGAAGTATGATATGAGTGAGTCTTTAATAGTTAAAGGGGGTCACACGCCTACATATATGGCTATTTTGGATGAGCAAGGTGAGATGGTATCCGCTGTAGTAGATATGAAAATAATAGATATGTTTACTACAGATTTTATAGATTTAAAAGCAGATATAATTAAAAATTCTGAGTATATTATAATGGATTCAGACAGACCTGATATAGTAGAATATATAATAAACAAGTTTAGAGGACAAACTAAATTCGTATTAGATCCAGTATCTGCTGCTAAAGCTAAAAAAGTAAAACATTTAATAAAGCACTTCCATACTATAAAGCCAAATAGATATGAAGCAGAAATAATGTGTGGATTTAAGATACACAATGAAGAAGATTTAAGAAAAGCAGGACAATATTTTATAAGTTTAGGTATAGAAAATGTATTTATAACACTAGATGAAGATGGTATATACTATAACAATGGTAAAGAAGAAGGAAAAATAAAAGCTAATGATGTAAAAGTAGTAAATGTTACAGGAGCAGGTGATTCTTTCGTTGCTGGAATAGCTAGTGGGTATATGAATGATATAAATATAGTAGATACTGTAAAATATGCTATAGCAATGTCTACAATAACTATATCAACAGAAGAAACTATACATCCAGATATGTGTAATGAATTAGTTAAAGAATATATGAATACAATAGAATGGACAGAGATAAACTATTAAAGTAATAATTTATGTTAAAAAACATATAATTAAAGTTAGAAATTAATTTATTTATAAAGATTAATTAATATAAAAATCATTTATCGTCAACACGTCAACATAAAGAAGGCCGAAAGAAATAAATAGTTTCTCTCGGCCTTTTTACTTATAAAATAATATTAAAAAGCCCAGTTTCCGTTTTTGAAAATTTGAACTTCAGTATCATCATAAGTAACACCCATTATATCCATATCATTTGAACCTATCATGAAATCAACGTGAGTTAAACTATCGTTCACTCCGTATTTATCCATTTCATCATCTTGAATTTTATCTCCATCTTTTATACAAGTTTTGTATGCAGAACCAAGAGCGAAGTGGCAAGATGCATTTTCATCAAATAATGTATTAAAGAATACTATGTTAGTGTCAGAGATAGGAGATTTAAAAGGTACTAAAGCAACTTCTCCTAGATAATGAGAACCTTCATCAGTATCTATTAATTTACCTAAAGTTTCATAACCTTTTTCAGCGGAATAATCTACTATTTTACCATCTTTAAAAGTTAAAGAGAAATTATCAATAATATTTCCACCGTAAACGAGAGGCTTAGTACTATAGACAACACCATTTACTTTGAATTTATGAGGCATAGTAAAAATTTCTTCAGTTGGCATATTTGCGTTGAAACTTATGCCATTAGGATCATGAGAAGCACCACTTAGCCATATATGACCTTCTGTTAAATCCATAGATAAATCAGTTTTTGAAGATTTAAATCTTAATGTTTTAAAGTTATTTTTATTTAAAAATTCTGTTCTTACTTTTAAGTCTGCATTATGTTTTTTCCAAGCTTCTACAGGGTTTTCAGTATCTATTCTTGTACATTTAAATATAGCTTCCCAAAGCTTATCAATAGCTTCTTCTTTAGATACGTCAGCAAACACTTTTGTAGCCCAAGCTTCAGTAGGTATAGAAACAATACTCCATTTACATTTATCAGATAAAGTATAAGATCTCCATTCTTTTAAAGCTTTAGCAGAAGCTTTTTGGAAATTAGCAACCCTTTGAGGGTCTACGTTTTTTAGCAAATCTGGATTTTGAGCGTATATAGTTAAGAATGCTCCTCCATCTTTTGCTATATCTACATATTGATCAGATACCCATCTAGGGAATTCATTGAAAGTTTCTTCAGGTGCATTTAGATACTTTATTAAAGTACACTCTTCATCAGACCATTCTATATGTACATTTTTAGCTCCTAGTTTATAAGCCTGTGTTACAACTTTTCTAACAAAATTAGCACATTCTATTGGTGATCTAACAAGAAGAGTTTGGCCAGGTTGTATATTAACACCAACTTCTACGGCTAATTTAGCATATTCATTTAAATTTCTTTCAAAGTTCATACATTTACCTCCTAGTTTTAAATTTAATGCTATTTATATTTTAGTACATATTAAGGATAAAAATACTATTAAAATTAATAAAATGGGTATTTAATACATAATATCCAAATTAAATCAATTTATCTAAAGAATATAGATAAATATGAATCTAATATTGGAAACAATATATAAAAATAAAGTAAATATTAATAAAATTATTTAAAAAAAATTATAAATGTTGAAAAATAGTGTTTTTTAACTTAAAAACTATACACAAAAATAAAAAAGAATTTATAATAGATATATATAGATAATGCAATTAATTAGGAGGAAGCAGATGGAGCTATATGATGCCATTTTTTATAGAAGGACAACGAGAAAGTATTCAAATAAAAAAGTAACCGTAGAACTATTAGAAGAAATAAAGAGAGTTTGTAATAATATAACATATTTAAATCAAGATTTAAATATAAAAGCACATGTTGTAGAGAGAGGTCATATCGTACATTTTTTACAAGGTAAAAACTGTAAAGTTAAAGCTCCCCATTATTTAATAATAACATCTACTAAAGGGGAAGACTATTTAGAAAACATAGGATTTGCGATAGAAGAAATCGTATTAAATTTGACTACTTTAGGGATAGCAACATGTTGGCTAGAGTCTAATTTAAAAAGAGAAGATATTTTAGAATTTGTAGATTTAGATGAGGAAGTAGTGCAAGATGAAGAGGTGGAAGAAGAATTGAATTTAGAACAGCCATGTATTATGGTAGCGTTTGGGTATCCAGGAGAGTCAGAACAATTACTTAGAAGAGATAAAGCGAAAATAGATAGAAAGAAGTTAAGATATATTTGTAAAAAGGCATCAAGAAAAAATATTAAGATTATAAATGCTATTAGATTCTCTCCATCAGTTAAAAATTGCCAACCTTGGGTTTTATATAACGATGATGATTCACTTCATTTATATGAAGATAAACAAAAGAAAAACTTAAGGGAAATGAGTAAAATAAGTATGGGTATAGGTCTTAGACATATAGATATATCTTGTAAAAAACATGCTATACCAGTAACCTATGAAAAGGTTAAATATAAGAAAAAGATAGGGAAAGAATATTATATAAGCATTATTTTAAAATAGGAAATAAAATATAAATAAAAAAATGAAATAATAAATAAAAGAATAGTTGACAATAATAGGAAAAGATGTGATAATTGTATACAAAGATAAAGCTTTAAAATATCCCAGAGAGGATATGAAGCTAATCAAGATTAAATATAATAATAAAAATCCTTAAAAATAGTCCAGAGAGGCTAAAAAGGTTCAATATAAACTATGATTATTTGAATTTG
Source organism: Romboutsia sp. (assembly GCF_051659545.1). Lineage (GTDB taxonomy): Bacteria > Bacillota > Clostridia > Peptostreptococcales > Peptostreptococcaceae > JBOFOR01. The sequence goes on from NZ_JBOFOR010000178.1 coordinate 19,672, forward strand.
TATTTATAACCTCTAGCTGGATTAGTTAGAGGTTTTTTTGAGTAAAGAGTAAAGTTGTTGATGGTCTAAAAAGTAGCACCAACACGTGGCTCACGCAAAATTAAGTTTCATAACATATTAAAAAAAAATAAAGTCTTTTAAACTAGTCCAGAGAGGCTGGGAAAGATATCTTGAAATAGATAACCTCCTTATACCCTCATTTGGTATAAGGATTTTTTATTGTAAGGCTTTATTAAAATAAGGAGAGGTCAATATGATAAACGGAAAAGAAAAACTAATAGTTGCAATCGATACTAATGAATTTGATAAAGCTAAAGAACTTATAGATAAACTAGAAGACAGTGTAGATATATTCAAGGTAGGGTTAGAGCAATACGTAGCTACAAGAGGAAAAACAGTAGATTATTTAAATGAGAAAGGGAAAAAAATATTCTTAGATCTTAAATTCCATGATATACCAAATACTATGCAAAGTGCAGTAAGAGCTGCGGTAAGAGATAAGGTTTGGTTAATGACAATACATGTATCAGATATGGAGGGTATGAGACAATGTGCTTTAGCTGCAAATGAAGAAGCAGAAAAGTTAAATATAGAGAAGCCTATAATAGTAGGGGTTACAGTGTTAACATCGTTAAGTAACAAAGATTTACAAGATATAGGATGCAATATGACTACAGAAGAATTAGCTATAAAGAGAGCTAAATTAGCTAAAGAAGCAGGAATAGATGGAATAGTTTGTTCAGCTCAAGAAGTAGATAAAATAGTAGAGGCATGTGGAAAAGATTTCGTAACGGTATGTCCAGGAATAAGACCATCTACAGCAGACGCAGGAGATCAAAAAAGGGTAGTTACTCCAGCTGAGGCTATAAACAAAGGTGCACATTATTTAGTAGTTGGAAGACCTATAACTAAAGCAGAAAACCCAAGACAATCAGCAATAAATATAGTAAATGAAATAGAAAATGCTTAGGAGGTAGGATTATGAAGGGAAAATTAATATTACAAGATGGAACAGTATTTGAAGGTAAAGCTTTTGGATATTTACAAGACAGCGTGGGAGAAGTTGTATTTAATACTTCTATGACAGGATACGGAGAAGTATTAACAGATCCTTCGTACTATGGACAGATAGTAACAATGACTTATCCACTTATAGGGAATTATGGAATAAATTTAGAAGATGTAGAATCAAGAGGAGTTCATGTAAAAGGTTTTATAGTGAGAGAAAAAAGTGACACACCAAACAACTTTAGATGTGAAATGGATTTAGATACTTACTTAAAGCAAAACAAAGTTATAGGTCTTGAAGGAATAGACACAAGAGCTTTAACTAAGATATTAAGAAATAGTGGAACTATGAAAGGCATAATAACTTTAGAAAATGCTTCATTAGAAGATGTTCAAGCTAAGTTAGATAATTTCTCAAACACTACAGCTGTAAAAACAGTAACTAGAAAAGAAATAGAGCGTATAAATGGAGAAGGAACTAAAGTAGCTGTAATGGACTTTGGTGTTAAGCAAAATATATTAAGATCATTTGCTAATAGAGGGTGTGATATAACAGTATTCCCTGCAACAACAAAAGCAGATGAAATATTAGCTATAAATCCTGAACTAATATTCTTATCCAATGGACCTGGAGATCCAGAAGATTTAGAAGATGTTATCGAAAACATAAAAGAATTAGTAGGTAAAAAACCTATAGTAGGTATTTGCTTAGGTCACCAATTATTAGCATTAACATTAGGTGGAAAAACTTCTAAATTAAAATTCGGTCATAGAGGTGGAAATCACCCAGTTAAAGATTTAGAAGAAAATAAAGTATTCATAACATCTCAAAATCATGGATACTACGTATCTGAGATGCCAACAGATATGGAAGTAACACATATAAACTTAAATGATAATACAGTAGAAGGTATGAAACATACTAAGTTACCGATATACAGTGTTCAATATCATCCAGAGGCTTGCCCAGGGCCAAAAGACAACGATTATATATTTGATAAGTTCTTAGAATTAGTATAGATTGTTAACATTTATTAGATTAGATAAGGAGAAAAAAATATGCCTAAAATAGATAGTATAAAAAAGACATTAGTATTAGGTTCAGGACCTATAATCATAGGTCAAGCAGCAGAGTTTGACTACTCTGGAACACAAGCATGCCAAGCATTAAAAGAAGAGGGAATAGAAGTTGTATTAATAAATAGTAACCCAGCTACAATAATGACGGATAAAGAAGTAGCGGATAAAATATATATAGAGCCATTAACAATAGAGTTTATAGAAAAGATAATAGAAAAGGAAAGACCAGACAGTTTACTAGCAGGAATGGGTGGTCAAACAGCTCTTAATTTAGCTGTTGAATTACATGATGCTGGTATATTAGAAAAGTATGGTGTAAAGATAATAGGTACTTCTGTTGAATCTATAAAAAAAGGTGAAGATAGAGATACTTTTAGAGAAGTAATGAGAAAAATAAACCAACCAGTAGTAATTAGTGATATAGTAACAGATTTAGAAAGTGGATTTAAATTTGCAGAGCAAATAGGATACCCGGTAGTAGTTAGACCTGCATACACATTAGGCGGAACTGGTGGAGGTATAGCTGAAACAGTTGAAGAACTTACTGAAATACTTACTCAAGGATTACAATTAAGTCCAGTTAGCCAAGTATTACTTGAAAAAAGTATAAAGGGTTGGAAAGAAATCGAATATGAAGTAATGAGAGATAGTAATGGAAACTGTATAACTGTATGTAATATGGAAAATATAGATCCTGTTGGAGTACATACAGGAGATAGTATAGTTGTAGCGCCAAGCCAAACTTTAAGTGATAAAGAGTACCAAATGCTTAGAAAAGCATCAATCGATATAATAAATGAAATAAAAGTTGAAGGTGGATGTAACGTTCAGATAGCATTAAACCCAACTAGTTTAGAGTATGCAATAATAGAAATAAATCCAAGAGTAAGTAGATCTTCAGCATTAGCATCAAAAGCTACTGGTTATCCAATAGCTAAAGTTGGAGCGAAAATAGCTTTAGGATATACATTAGATGAAATTGAAAATGCAGTAACAAAAAAGACTTATGCATGTTTTGAGCCTACATTAGACTATGTAGTAGTAAAAATACCAAAGTGGCCATTTGATAAGTTTAAGCAAGCTAACAGAAAGCTAGGAACAAAGATGATGGCAACTGGTGAAATAATGAGTATAGGAAGCAACTTTGAATCGGCTATGCTTAAGGGAATAAGATCTTTAGAAATAGGTAAATATTCTTTAGTTCATGCTCCATCAGAAGAAAAAAGTATAGAAGCATTAAAGAAAAGTGTAGTAGTTCCTGATGATGAAAGATTGTTTGATTTAGCTGAAATGATAAGAAGAGGCTATAAAATAGAAATGATAGAACAAATCACTGGTGTAGATAAGTGGTTTATAAATAAATTCAAGTGGATAGTAGATCAAGAAGAAAAATTAAAGGGAATGAAAATAGAAGACTTAAGTAAAGACTATCTATTACAACTAAAGAAAAAAGGATTCTCTGACAAAGGTATAGCAGACTTAATGAAGATAAGTCCAGAAAGATTACTTGAGTTGAGAAAATTATATAATATACAACCAGCATACAAAATGGTTGATACTTGTGGAGGAGAGTTTGATGCCTTATCTCCATACTACTACTCAACATATGAGCAATATGATGAAGTAGAAATAAGTGAAAAAAGAAAAATAATTGTTTTAGGATCTGGACCAATAAGAATAGGTCAAGGTATAGAGTTCGACTATTGCTCGGTTCACTGTATAAAATCGTTAAGAAACATGGGAATAGAGACAATAATAATAAATAATAACCCTGAAACAGTAAGTACAGACTTTGATACATCAGATAAATTATACTTTGAACCACTTACAGAGGAAGAAGTATTAAATATAATAGAAAAAGAGAATCCAGAAGGTGTAGTATTACAATTTGGTGGTCAAACAGCAATAAAATTAGCTAAGTTCTTACATGAAAAAAATATAAGAATATTAGGAACTGATTTCAGTGATATAGATGCAGCAGAAGATAGAGAAAAATTTGAAGAGTTACTAGAAAAATTAGATATAAATAGACCAAAAGGAAAAGCTATTTGGTCGGTAGAAGAAGGTATAGAAGAAGCTAGTAAGTTAGATTATCCAGTATTAGTTAGACCATCTTATGTACTTGGTGGCCAAGGTATGGAAATAACTTATGATGAAAATAAATTAGCTACATACTTAGAAAGTGCTTTTCAAAGAGATAAGAAGAATCCTGTACTTATAGATAAGTACTTAACAGGAAGAGAAATAGAAGTAGATGCAATCTGTGATGGAACAGATATATTAATACCAGGAATAATGGAACACTTAGAAAGAGCAGGAGTTCACTCTGGAGATAGTATAACAATGTATCCAAGCCAAAATATAAGTAATGAAATAAAAGCTAAAATATTAGAGTATACGAAAAAAATTGCTATAGAGTTAAATGTACTTGGAATGGTAAACATTCAGTTTATAGAATTCCAGAATGAATTATATATAATAGAGGTTAACCCAAGAGCGAGTAGAACAGTACCATATATAAGTAAGGTAAGTAATGTACCTATAGTAGACTTAGCTACTAGATGTATGTTAGGAGAAAAATTAGTAGACCTAGGATATGGAACGGGTGTATATAAAGAGCCTAAGTTAATATCAGTAAAGGTTCCTGTATTCTCAATGTCAAAACTTGCTAGAGTTGATATAAGCTTAGGTCCTGAAATGAAATCTACAGGAGAAGTATTAGGTGTAGGTGAAACTTTAGAAGAAGCTTTATATAAAGGATTCTTAGGAGCAGGTAAAACTATGTCTGATAAAAAAGGTGTAGTATTAGCAACTGTAAATAACTATGATAAAGAGGAATTTATAGAAATAGCAAAAGATATGAATGAATTAGGATATACTTTCGTAGCTACAGAAGGAACTGCAAATTTATTAAGAAATAATGGAATAAATGCAGATACAGTTAATAGAGTAGAAGAAGCTAGACCTAATATATTAGATGCTATAAGAAACAAGCAAGTTGATATAGTAATAAATACTCCTACAAAAGGAAATGACTCAACAAGAGATGGATTTAAAATAAGAAGAACTGCTATTGAATTCGCTACAGAAATAATGACATCACTTGATACATTAAGAGCTCTAGTAGAAGTTAAGAAGAAGCAAATAAGCAATAAAGAATTAAAAGTATATGATATAGCGCAAGAAGAAGTTGCAACTACAAACTAGAACTATATAATAGTTAAAATAAATTCTAACATAAAAAAATCGAGGTTTAATTAAACCTCGATTTTTTATGTTAGAATTTATTTATTTTTTAAGTTGTTTAGACCTTTTTAGGGAATCTTCATAAACGACATTAGTGGAATCACAATAAAAACGAGGATTAATATAAGGTGCAAACCTACTGAAAGACATTTTAAACTTAGGTATACCCATCTTTGAAGGAGAAAGTTCATCTAAGCCAAAATATATTACTATACCATCATCTGTAATATAAAATGCTTGGTCTTCAGGAATTTCTATTACTACATCTTTATAATACAGATCTTTATTTTGACTTATCTTATAGTTAATATAATTAGAAACAACTTTAATATAATTAATATTTTTGTTAAATATATCCTTTAGGTAAATGTTATTCCCGGTAAGTAAGTCAATGTTATAGTTATACAAATCATTGTATTCAGGACCGAAATCACCTCCAAAGCCCATAAGACTTAAAATAACACTTAGTACGTGATTCTTATTAAAAGTAACTGCATAGTCTGAGAAGACTTTATAATTTCTTTTTGGTAAAGCATTTTGAATTGCTGACTTATTGTATTCTTCTTCTTCTTTTTTTAAGCCTTCTTTGAAACTTTCCACATCAAGTTTAATTGTTGAATTTAAATTGTTTAATATAACTGAATTAACATAAAAATAAGTATTTTTAAAGTTGTAAAAGCTAGGATATTGAAGATTGTAAGAAAAAAAGTTGCTATTATTAAATTCTTGATTAAACTTTATATAAATTAAATTATATATACAATTGTCCATATAATTCTCCTCCTTTTAATACGGTTATAATATACTATGCTAGACAAAGGAAGATAATTAATAATCAAAAGAATATTCTTATAATAAAAAAGCAAATATAATCATTATAGGTATTTAGCACAAACTAAAGTATATAAAGTATTCAAAATAGCGAAAATATAGATAAATATATGGTATAATACATAAATTAAGAGTAATTAATTTAGGAGGCAAAAGATGTTATTATTAGCAGATAAATGGCAAGACTATGAACTTATAGATATGGGTAACGGAGAAAAATTAGAACGTTGGGGTGATATAGTATTAAGAAGACCAGATCCTCAAGTTATGTGGCCTATACAAAATGAAAGTGGATTATGGAAGAATCCTCATGGGCACTACCACAGAAGTGCTAGAGGTGGAGGACAATGGGAACACAAAAAGAAATATGCAGAAAAATGGGTAGTAAGTTACAAAAACTTAAAATTTAATATAAGTCCAACAGGATTTAAACATACAGGATTATTCCCAGAACAAGCGGCAAACTGGGATTGGGCAATGGATAAAATAGAAAATGCTAAAAGACCTATAAAGGTACTAAACCTTTTTGCATATACTGGTGGAGCAACTGTAGCTTGTGCAGCAGCTGGTGCAGAGGTATGTCATGTAGATGCTTCTAAAGGTATGGTAACTTGGGCAAAGGAAAACTTAGAAACATCAGGACTAGGAGACAGAAAAGTAAGATTTATGGTTGATGATGTTGTTAAGTTTGTTGAAAGAGAAATAAGAAGAGGAAATAAATACGATGCTATAATAATGGATCCACCTTCTTATGGAAGAGGACCAAAAGGTGAAGTATGGCAAATTGAAGAAAAATTATATGGATTAGTTGAATTATGTACTAAGGCATTATCAGATGAGCCTTTATTCTTTTTAATAAACTCATATACTACAGGATTATCTCCGATAATACTTGAACATATATTAGATGCAACAGTAGCTAAAAAGGCTAAAGGCGGTAAAATATATGGAGGAGAAATAGGTATACCTACTTCTAGAGATGGGAAAGTACTTCCTTGTGGTATATTTGGAAGATGGGAGTCTAAATAATGGTTAAAGTTATATATGAAGATAACCATTTATTAGTTGTAGAAAAACCTGTGAATATGCTATCTCAAGGTGATGATACCAATGACAAAGATATGGTAAATCTTTTGAAGCAGTATGTCAAAGAAAAGTATAATAAGCCTGGGAATGTATTTATAGGTTTAGTGCATAGACTAGATAGACCAGTAGGTGGAGTTATGGTGTTTGCAAAAACTTCAAAAGCTGCTTCTAGGCTATCTGAGCAAGTAAGAAGTAAATCAATTAAAAAGACTTACAAAACTGTTATACATGGAACTATGAATAAAGAAAAAGATACTTTAAAAGACTATCTTTATAAAAATAAGAAAACTAACATGGTAAGTGTAGTTAAAAAAGACCATAAAGAAGCTAAAGATGCAGAGTTAAGTTATAGTACTTTAGGTAAAAAGAATGAATTTAGTCTTGTAGAGGTAGACCTAAAAACTGGAAGATCTCATCAAATTAGAGTACAGTTTGCAAGTAGAAAACATCCCTTGTTTGGAGATCAGAGGTATGGACAAAATTTAAATAAAGTAGGTCAACAAATTTCATTATGGTCATACAAAATAGAAATAAATCATCCTACAACTAAAGAAAAAATGGAATTTATATGTGAACCTCCAAAAGAATATCCATGGGATTTATTTATTTAATAGATTATTAACGAAGGGGGGAGATGTATGTCTAATTATTATTCTATAGGAGAGATGTCAAAACTTAATAAAGTTAGCATACAGACACTAAGATATTATGATCAAATAGGATTATTAAAACCTGTTTATGTGGACAAAGAAAGCAACTATAGGTATTATTCAATAGATCAATTTCCACAATTAGATTTAATTAAATATTTAAAATACTTAGGTATGCCATTAAAAGATATTAAATCAAAGCTGAGCAATAGTGATGAAGAAATGCTAGACTTATTGAATAACAAAATAGAAACAGTAAATGAAAACATATTAGAGCTACAAACAATAAAACGTATATTATCTAAGAAAAAAGAATTGCTAGAAAGAACAATGAAAGAATACGAAACAGATATTATATTTAGAAAACATATACCGATGAGAAGTATATTGCAAGTAGAATATGAGAATTGTAGCTACAAAAACCATGAAATGAGCTTGGCTAGAAGGGAATTAGCTAACATTATGGAAGAAAATATATCTGTATTTTATGGGGGAGTAAGTGGAATAATCGATATAGACAAATTTATTGAAAATAAAGAAGTTAAGTACAAGGGTAGCTTTTTAGTGATTGAAAAAGAACTGAGCACTACAAAAAATAAGCTTAATATTAGAGATATTGAATCAGGTGATTTTATATGTGTAAGGTATACAGGTAACTATGAAAATAATCATAAATACATACAACAATTAATGGATTATATAGAATATAAAAGAATACCTGTAGAAAATTATATTTATGAAATATCAATAATAGATCCAATGTCGACTAACGATGAATCAAAATTACTGACAGAAATTCAAATACCGGTTGTTAAAAGAGAAATAGACTTAAGATGCTTGGTCTAAAAATGGTATTTAATATAAGTTGAAATATAAATAAAGTAGGTAAAGAACTAAGTTGAGTGTATTAGTATGCAGAGACTTAGTTCTTTTTTATATACGAAGAAGATTAGAAAAATAACAATAAACAATAAAAAAAAGTAAAGTTAAACAATATTTTAGATTATAAAATGACATTCATATCAATAAAAAGTTATTTTAATATTTCAAACCCTATAGTTAAAACAGAGTTATGGATGTATAAAATGATTTAAAAGTTAGTATATTTATTAAAAAAATTGTTAAAAAGTTATTTTAATCCGTTGACTCTATAGTTACTATAGAGTATATAATGGTATCATAGTAAAATTTGTAGAATTATGAAAGATAAAATAGAAAACAAATAAAACATAAAATAGGAGGAGTAACGTGAATAATAACAACAATTATGATTTAGAAACGAAGTTAATTCATGGTGGTCACAAACCAGATCCAGCAACAGGAGCATTAGCAACTCCAATATATCAAACGGCAACATTCGCCGCTAAAACAGTAGAACATTTTGAAGAATTATGTCAAACATGGGGATATGTATACACAAGAGAATGCAATCCTAATCTTTCGGAGTTAGAAATTAAGTTGAGTATACTTGAAGGTGGGGAAAACGCTATTGTAAGCACATCAGGAATGGGTGCTATAGCATCAACTGTACTAGCGTTAGTAAAAAGCGGAGATCATGTAATTTGTTCAGATGGAGTATTTTCACATACTAAAATTTTAATGGGAGAGTTATTAACTAAGTTTGGAGTTGAAGTAACATTTGTTGATGCTGTTGTTCCAGATAACATAAGAAAAGAATTAAAAGAAAACACTAAGTTTGTCTATATAGAAAGTCCATTGAATCCAACATTAGACCTAGTTGATATAAAGTCTATTTCTGAAATAGCTCATGCAAATAAAAGTCTAGTAATAGTAGATAGTACATTTGGAACTCCTATAATTCAGCAACCAATAAAGTTAGGAGCAGATTTAGTTATACATAGCTTAACTAAATTCATGAATGGTCATGGAGATACTTTAGGTGGAGCTGTTATAGGATCAAAAGAACTTATAGAATTAGTAAGATGGCCAAGTTTATGCTGTTTTACAGGAGCATCATTATCTCCGATGAACGCATGGCTTATAACTAGAGGACTTAAAACTTTAGATATGAGGATGAAGAGACATTGTGAGAGTGCATTACAAATAGCAAGTTTCTTAGAAAGTCAAGATTGTGTAGAAATAGTTAAATATCCAGCTTTAAAATCACACCCTCAACATGAATTATGCAAGAGTCAAATGAATGGACTTGGTGGAGGTATAGTTTCATTTAAGTTAATAGATGGCATAAATGGATTTACTAGAGATGAAGCAAGTAGAAAACTAATGAATTCCTTAGAATTAGTTACAATAGCTACTAGTTTAGGAGAAGAACATACTTTAGTTCAAATGAATGGTGAGAACTTAATAAGAATAGCAGTTGGTTTGGAATCAGTTCAAGATATAATAAATGATTTTATACAAGCAATACAAAAAATTGAAGGTAGCTTTGAAAAATCAGAAGCATAAAAAATAAAAAACATAAATAAGCAGGAGGGTAATATGAAAGACAATAAAAATTTTAAAAGGTATTTTCTAATATTTGTATTAGCATTTGGTACTACAGCGATGTATAGTTTACCATACATGAAATCATCATTTTATGATCCAATGCAACAAGCTTTAGGTTTATCACATACTCAAATAGGTAATTTGTTAAGTGTATACGGACTAGTAGGAATGGTTTCTTATTTCGTAGGAGGATGGTTTGCAGATAAATTCTCTGTAAAGATATTAATTCCATTTTCTTTAATAGCATCAGGTTTATTAGGGTTTTACTTCTCTACATTCCCACCATATAGCCAAATATTATTAATATTTGTATTATGGGGAATCACAACGATATTAACTTTCTTTGCAGGATCAATTAAAGTTATAAGAATGCAAGGAGATGAATCTGAACAAGGTAGACTGTTTGGATTTAATGAAGGTTTATCAGGTATAGCAGGAACTTTAATATCTTTCATAGGTTTATATTTGTTTGGAAAATTAACTGATGTAACAGTAGGATTTAAGTATGTTGTATGGTTATACTCTGGAGCATCTATATTATGTGGTATATTATTATTCTTCTTAATACAAGATAAAAAAGAAGAAAAAACCTCAGGGGAGGCTCTTACATTTAAAGCTTTAACTAAGGTAGTTACTATGCCTAAAGCATGGTTAATAGGACTTATAATATTCTCTACATACTTAGTATTCTCAAGTTTAACTTACTTAAGCCCATATTTATCTGAAGTTTATGTAATGCCAATGACTTTAGTTTCAGCATTATCAATAGTAAGAACATATGTTATAAAAATGGGAGCATCTCCATCGGCAGGAGTAATAGCGGATAAAGTAGGATCACCAATAAAAGTTATGTTTGTAGGATATATATTAACAGCTGCAAGTATGGCAGCATTTTTAGTAATACCTAAGGAAAATAATTTTATGATGATAGCTGTTATAAATATGATAATATTAAGTACAATATTATTTGGATTTAGAGGTATATATTTTGCATCAGTTTCAGAGTCTAACATATCTATGGAAACTACAGGTATGGTAGTAGGATTTGCTTCATTAATAGGATTTTCTCCAGATGCATTCTACTATACATTAGCAGGAAACTGGTTAGATAGTTATGGTCAAACAGGATATACATATATATTCATGTTATCAGTAGCAGCAGCTGTAGTAGGTATATTTGCAACATATACTCTAAATAAAATAAATCAAAAAGAAAAAGAAACATCAAAAAATCAAGTAGCATAGTTTTAATATAGAAATATCAGACTCTACTCATTATAATAAAATGGGTAGAGTCTAATGCTTTATAGGAAACTGGTAAAAAATGTAATATAAACTAGCTTGAAAATTATTATATATAAAGAGGATTATAATTATGGAGAGAAAAAATATTAGTAATAACATAAACTACATCAATACAAAAGTAAAAATGAGGAAGTCTATATTTATACCTATGACCGTAGTATTTCTAAGCATTATTCTAATAGGTCTTATATCTCCAAAAAATTTCTACAATATTCAAAATTACATCGTACAAATAGCGCTTGATAATTTCGGTTGGTTATTTCAATTATCTGCAATAGCCTTTGTAATTATATGTGTATGGTTGATGTTTTCTAAGTATGGTGATATAAAGCTTGGAGGTAATAATGCTAAACCTACTTTAACTTATTGGAATTGGTTTACAATATCTCTTACTTCTGGAATAGGTACAGGTGTTTTATTCTGGGGCATAGCAGAGCCTATTACTCATTTTATGAACCCTCCACAGATAGGTACAAATATAGAAGCTGGAACGGAAGCAGCAGCTATGATGGCCATGAATATATCTTTTACTCATTGGACATTTATACCATATGCCATATATGCAGTAGCGGGTGTAATGATAGCATTTGCTGTATATAATATGAATTTACCATGCAGAGTAAGCTCTGTATTTTATACCTTAAGAGATAGAAAAGTTAGCAAAGTTACTGAAGCAATAATAGACAATATATGCTTATTTGCAATTTGTGGAGGAGTAGCAGCGTGTTTAGGTGTTGGAACTATGCAACTAGGAATGGGATTAGAACAAGTCTTGGGTATACCGAACACGAAAGTTACATGGACTTGTATAGTTATGCTTATTGTTGCTGTATATATAATCTCTAGTATTACTGGTATAGACAAAGGTGTAAAATGGATAGCAGATAAAAATGCGAAGTTATATATTTTGTTATTAGGATTTGTGTTTATAGTAGGTCCAACTACATTTATCTTATCTCTAGGAACACAGTCGTTAGGTTATATGGCAGACAACTTGTTTGCAGTCCCAACGTATTTAAGTCCTATAAATGGATCAGATTGGCCTAGATGGTGGTCTGTTTACTATTGGGCTATATGGTTAGCATATGCTCCTATTATGGGAATGTTCTTTGCACTAATAAGTAAAGGAAGAACTATAAAAGAATTTATGATGATGAACTTTATTGTCCCAAGTGCATTTGGTATAATGTGGTTTATAATCTTTGGAGGTGCATCTATACATCAACAATTAAATGGTATTGATTTGTGGGGAACTATGAATAACTTAGGAACAGAAGTATCATTGTTTTTATTTATAAAGGAGTACCCTTTATCCACATTGATATCCATTTTATTTATAGGAGCGATATTTATATCAATAGTAACTATGTGCGACACTATGACTACGACTATATCAACATTATCCCTTAACACTAGAAATGCTCAGGACAATAAAGTACCTTGGAAGATAAAGATATTCTGGGGAATATCAATGGCATCAATAGCTATTATAAATTTATTGTCATCTAACGAAGGAGTAAGTGGAATAGATGCTACTAAACAGTTGGCTACAGTAACAGGATTTCCTATATTATTTATAATGATAATTTTAGTATTTTCTGGATTGAAAATGATAATAAAAAATAAAGAATATGATAATAGTATTCAACAAGATAAAAAAATTGTATAATTTAATATAAGAATATCCTTTGGAGCAGAATAGCTTTAAAAGGATATTTTTATTTGAAGAATTCAGAAGAAAGGAGATTAAATATTGTGGATAGATATAAAGGCTTTTATATAACAAAATGTAGTGGAAATAATGTGTTTTCATACAACGAAAGACGAGATAAACAAATATATGTGCCAAAGTTAATAGAAGGAAATCTAGAAGATGTTTGCATTGGTGAAGAAGTAGTTTTCAATGAGATAGATGAAGGTATAGAAATAAAAGCAAAAGGCCTAAAAAATATGGTTAAACTTGACAGTAAAGATAAAGAGATATATATATTCGATAACCATAATCATGCTTTTTATTTTTGGATAAAAAGTCTTAATAAAGGGAATTTTAGTAAAGGGTGCAAACTAGTTCATGTAGACCAACACAAAGATACTAGAGTACCTGAGAATTATAATGTAGATATAAATAATATAGATGATGTATTTAAATATACCAATGAAACTTTAAATGTTGGTAGTTTTATAAAACCTGCTTTAGAGCATAAAATATTTTCAGAACTGATTATTATTGATAGTTCCTATGGCTTTACTTTAGATGTAAAGGGTGAATTTGTATTAGATATAGATTTGGATATATTCTCAAAAGATATGGATTATATACCATATGACTTAAAAATATATAAGATAAAAGAACTAATAAAGAGAGCTAAAGTAATAACTATAGCATCAAGTCCGTTTTTTATAGATCAAGAGTATGCTATAAAAGTATTAAAAGAATTATTTAATTATGGTATAATAGAGGAGTTAATTTAAAGTGTTTTTATAAATACATAATCAAACTTTAATATAAAATGAAATTTAATTAGGAGGACAAAAGTATGAGTTTATATACTGAGTGGAGAAACTTAAGTGACAATCATGCAAGTCAAGAAGAAGAAGTGAAATTCTGGGAAGATTATTTAAAAGTAGAAGCTGGAATATACAATGAATTATTAAACAAAAAAATAGAAGTTATAGAAGGTAAAGTTAGCGAATTAGCAGCTAGCCACAATACTTCTGTTGAATACTTCATGGGATTCATAGATGGAATCAGTGAAAGTTTAAAAGCAGATATAACTTTAGAGACTATAGAAGCTGACAGCACTATAAAATTAGATATAGATTTTAAAAAATTATACTACAACATGGTAGCGGTAGAAGCTCACTGGTTATATAGCTTACCAGGATGGAATGATATATTAGCAGATGATGAGAGAAAAGAAATACAAAAGGCTTACAAATTATCTAAGACAGTAGTTAGAGAAGACAAAGTAGGAAGAAATGACGCTTGCCCATGTGGAAGTGGAAAAAAATATAAAAAGTGTTGTGGAAAGTAAGGTAAATTTATGTTTATTCTAAGATTCATGAATGAAGATGATGATTTATCAGTTAAAGAATTTATTCACTTAAGTGAAGTAAAAAGCTTTGTAACTGAAAATAATCTAGACAGAACATGGCATCAAATAGAAGAAGTTAAAAAAGTAATACCAAACTTGAAAGAAGACTAAAAAATAACTCTGATAATTATTAATTATCAGAGTTATTTTTATTAAATTAAAGCAAATTTAAATTTATTTGTTTATATTTGCTAAATCGCTTGCTATTTGAGCTGCAACTTTAGCATTATTGTAAACTAACTCTATGTTAGATGCTAAACTTTTGCCTTCAGTCATAGTCTTAACTCTGTCTAATAAAAATGGAGTAACTTTTTTACCAGCTATATTCTTTTCTTCAGCTTCTTTTAAAGCAGATTCTATAGCGTTATTTATAGTATCGTAATCCATTTCAAATTCTTCTGGTATTGGATTTCCTATAACCATTCCACCCTTTAAGTTTAAGTCCCATTTAGCTTTTAGAGCTTTTGCAACTTCTATAGAAGAATCAACTCTATAATCAACACCAAATCCACTTCTTCTAGTGTAGAAAGCAGGTAATTCATCTGTACCAAAACCTACTACAGGGACTCCGTTAGTTTCTAAGTACTCTAATGTTAATCCTATATCTAATATAGATTTAGCACCAGCACATATAACAGCAACGTTTGTGTTAGCTAATTCTTGTAAATCTGCAGAAATATCAAAAGTTTCCTCTGCTCCTCTATGAACACCACCGATTCCACCAGTAGCAAATACTCTAACGCCAGCTAAATCAGCTAATATCATTGTAGTAGCAACTGTAGTAGCTCCAGTTAACTTTTTAGATATTATGAAAGGTAAATCTCTTCTACTAGCTTTAACAACATCTTTGCTTGTTCCTAAGAACTCTATTTCTTCGTCAGTAAGTCCTACTTTTAAAACTCCATCTATTATAGCTATAGTAGCAGGAATAGATCCATTTTCTCTTATTATTTTACTAACATTTTTAGCCATTTCTATATTTTTAGGATAAGGCATACCATGAGAAATTATAGTTGATTCTAAAGCAACTACAGGATATCCTGCATCTATTGCCTTTTTAACCTCTGGATGTATTTGTAAATATTTTTCTAACATAAAATCATCTCCTTAAGAATTTTTTCTATATTGTCAATCGACATATTAGGGTTTATTGTATTTTGATGAGATAGAGCAATTATAGATGCTGCCATAGAAACTTGAGCAGTATATTTTATATCAAATTCATTTAAAAAGCTGTATATAATAGCTGCTGTAAAAGCATCTCCTGCTCCTGTTGCACTAACTATATCGGTTTTTACTCCGTCAATTTTAAAACTAGAAGTTTCGTTAGCACAAAATACTCCGTCTTTACCAAGAGTAATGAATAAGTTTTTTACACCCATGCTCAATAAATAATTAGAGCAGTCATCTAAATCCTGTGTGGTATTTATTTTTATACCAGATAAAGCTTCTGCCTCATATTTGTTTAATTTTATTGTATTAAATCTACCAATAATATCTTTGATTTTAAGACATTTTGCAGTGGATACTGTATCTACAAATAGGGGTATATGAGAATATGTAGATGTTATATAGTCTATTGTATCTTTAGGTAAGTTAGTATCTATTACAACAGCCAAAGATTCGTTAATAGATTGATGTTTTGAATTAATATAATCTATATCAATTTTATCTAATATATCCATATGTGATATAGCCACTTGCATATCATTACTGTCATTTAAAATTGAAACATATATTGACGTTGGTATTTCATTTGAAATGTAGCAGTCATCAATATCCATTCCATATTTTTTACATTCTGATAATACTTGATTACCATACAAATCATTTCCTATAGCAGAAATAAGTTTTGTATTTATACCTAATCTACAACTATTATCAGCAATATTTCTTCCTACCCCCCCTAAAGAAATATCTACTTTACCAGGGTTAGAATCAAGCATTACTAATTTCTTATTTGGAACCCCTTGAATATCTATATTAGAGCCGCCAATAACAGTAATGTAATCATTTGTATTTAAAATATATCCTTTTCCCTTTATATAACCCTTTTTCATAAGATTGGTTATATGTACTGCAACAGAAGACCGAGTTATATTTAACTTATCAGCTAATTCTTGTTGAGAAATTAGAGGGTCATCTTTTAAAATATTTAAAATTTCTTTTTCTCTATCCGTCATATTTATTCACCTATAATAAATATTTGCTTATAATAATAAACATTTGTTTAAAAACATACTACCACTGTAAAACAAATATTTCAACAAAAAAATGTTTTATTTTTTAAAGTAACAAAAAAACTTATTAAACATATTATAAATTAACATTAAAAAGCTAGACTAGGAGGACAGCTATGAAGATAGGAGACATAGTGGCAAGAAAATCATACAACCAAGATATAATATTTAAAATAGTTGGATTTAGCATAGATAGCAAAAATGAAAAAGTAGCTATATTAAAGGGAGTTGCTTTTAGAGTGATTGCAGATGCCTATTTAGATGATTTAGAAGAAATAAAAATGCCTAACCTAAAGGATGTTTTAATAGATAAAAATGTAGAAACTTTATTATATAAATCTGTAAGAACTGCAAAAGAAAGACAAAAAGACTTGAATAGAGCAGCTCCTAAACTTCAATTTAATTCTAATATTTATGGTATGCCAGGTAAGGTATTGCAAGTTGATGGAGATAAAGATTATTTAAAAATATGTCTAGATGTATATACAGAATTAGGCATACCTGCAGTCGGGGTTGCTATACCAGAAGCAAATCAATATAAAGAAATATATGGATTATTAGAAAAACATAATCCTGACATATTAGTTATAACAGGACATGATGCACTTACATCAAGAAAAGGAAATATTACTGATTTAAATAATTACAGAAATTCATTAAACTTTATAAAAGCAGTTAAACAGGCTCGAAAATGGCAGCCAAATTTGGACAATTTAGTTATATTTGCAGGAGCATGTCAATCTAATTATGAGCAAATAATCAGAGCAGGAGCTAATTATGCAAGTTCTCCTGGAAGAATAATGATACACGCATTAGATCCTGTTTTTGTTGTAGAAAAAATAGCTTGTTCAAGAATAGATACCATAGTTCCTATAGATGAAGTTATAGAGCAGACAGTTACAGGAATGAAAGGTGTTGGGGGCTCAGAAACGAGAGGGAAATTTAGATGGGCAATGCCTAAATCTATTCTATATTAAGGAATTTCAAATATTATACAGTATATATTAAAAAATACTATTGACTTTTGGACAGAAAATATATAAAATAATTAGTTTATACATTTGACAAAAAGCTGAAAATATGATATTATGTAAACATACAAACGTTTAAAGAAGGTGATATTATGGCTACTGTTCAAACTCTAGATAAGATTAGAGAAAGTTTAGAGAGACACTTAGGTAAAAAGATACTACTTAAGGCTAATAAGGGAAGAAAGCAGATTGTTACTAAGAAGGGGATACTAGAAAAAGTATATCCAAGTGTGTTTGTTGTAAAATTAGATGACGGAGCTAATGGATATTCAAGAGTATCATATAGTTATTCAGATTTATTAACATCTAATGTTAAGTTGCAAGTATTTAAAGATCAAAATAAATTAAATGTAAGTTAAAAAATTATACCTATTAAAAATAGGTGTAATTTTTTTTTGCCTATTTAAATATAAATATAGTGTGATATTTTTATTTAAATACAGGGGGGACAATGTATGGAATTAATTAAAGATGTAATTAAAGTTGACAATAGAATAGACTTTGGAAAATTTCAAACATTTATTGAGACAGAAGCAGTAGTGCCAGATAAAAAGCCAGATGTTTATGATATCGTAAAGACAGAAGGGTACATAGCCATCAAAAAGATAGAAGTGACAGATGGAAAAATATTATGCAGAGGTAGTTTCAACTATAATGTAATTTATATTACAGATGATAAAAATACAGTTTCTAATGTAGATGGCAAAATAGACATAAATGAAGTTATAGAAAAAGACAATATAGAGCAAGATATGGAATTTATGTTATTTCCAGAATTAGAGCATGTAGATTGTACTATAATGAATGAAAGAAAAATAAGAGTAGGAGCTCTTATGAATGTAAGAGGAAGTTTATTTGAAAAGCAAAGATTAGATATAGTAAAAGATGTATCTCAAGTAGAAGGAATTCAAAAACATAGAAAAGAAATTTCATATCAAGATATAGTAGGTATTGAAAAATCAGAGAGTGTAATAAGAGATACTATAACTATAAACACAGAAGAAATTCAAACAATAATAAGTTTAAATCCATATACAAGAGTAAAAGAAAGCAGAATAACAGATAATAAAGTTATAATAGGTGGAATAGTAGAAATAAATCCATTGGCTTGCACATATGATGGTGAAATAGTTGAATTAGATAAGATAGGCATTGACTTTACTCAATTTATAGAGGTTCCAGGAGCTTGTGATGGTATGTCAGAAGAAACTTTATTATCCATGGGAGACTTCAACTATATATTTAAACAAAATAGTGAAAGTAATACAGGTATACTTGAGATTGACTGTACAGTAAGTAGTAAAGTTAAAGTTACAGATGAGATAACAAGAGAGGTATTACAAGATGCTTATTCACCACAAAAAATGATTAAATTTGACCATAAAACAATTGAGGTTAATAAAAGATTAAATTGTGGAACAGAAACTTTTGTGGTAAGAGATAATATCAAAAATAACCATGAAGATATACAAATAAAAGAAATAGTAAGTGTGTGTCCATCTATATCAATAGAAAATTCTTATATAGAAGATGATAAAAGTATTATACAAGGTATTATTAAGGTAGATATACTATATGTTCCTGTTGAAGGATTAAAATTAGTTTATAAAATAAGTGAAGAGATACCTTTTGAGCATGATGTTACAGTAGATAATCTAAGTGATACTTGTAAGGTATTCAATACAGTATGCATAGATAAATTAGATGTAGACTTAAATAGAGATGAAATAGATATAGTTATAAAAGCAAAGAGATTTATAGAAGCTATTGATAAAAAAGGAGAAAGTTTTATAGTAAAAGGAGAAGATATGGGTATATATGATTTATCCAAAGCTCCTAGTATAATAGTGTATGTATGTAAAGATGGAGATACATTGTGGAATATAGCTAAGAAATACAATACAACTGAATGTGAAATAGCAGAATTAAATGATATAAAGGCAGAAGAACCTCTAAAAACAGGTAAATGCTTGATTCTAGAGAAAAAGGCTGTTTTAGTTGATTAAATTAATATACTACAAAAAATAAAATAATAGGGGATTATAATCCCCTATTATTTTATTTTTTGTAGTATAATGTTAGTAGTTAGAAATGCATTATACTATATACAAGGAGGCTAAAATGAATTCTATAAAGTTAAAAAGCAGAGCAAAAATAAATTTATCAATAGATGTGCTAGGAAAAAGAGAAGATGGATATCATTTAGTCGAAATGATAATGCAGACGATAAATTTATACGACATAATAAAAATAAAAGAGTTGGAATTAAATGAAATAGTTGTAAAAAGTAATAGTTCTGATATACCTGTAGATGAAAATAATATTGTTTATAAAGCAGCCAACTTGATTAAAAATAAGTTTAATATAGACAAGGGTGTAGAAGTATTTATAGAGAAAAATATTCCAATAGCAGCAGGAATGGCTGGAGGAAGCTCTAATGCAGCGGCCGTTTTAGTTGGACTTAATAAAATTTGGGAATTAAATTTATCAGAAATAGAATTACAAGAAATAGGGTTTAAGCTAGGAGCAGATGTACCTTATTGTATATCGGGTAAAACATCTCTAGCTCAAGGTGTAGGGGAAAAACTAACTAATATTAAGGGTTTACCTGGAGATATTAGTATATTAGTTTGTAAACCGGAGATATTTGTGTCTACTAAAGATGTATATAAAGGTTTAGATTTGAAAAATATTAAAAATAGACCAAATACTGAATATTTAATAGAGTGTCTAAAAGAAGAAAAAATAGAAGACTTATCAAAAAATATGGTTAATGTACTTGAAGATGTAACGAGCAATATGCATAAAGAAATAAAGGAAATTGAGCATATTATGATGAGTAATAATGCTTTAGGTTCTATGATGAGTGGAAGTGGGCCTACAGTTTTTGGACTATTTAAAAGCATAGAAGATGCTTTAAAAGGAAAAGAGGAACTACTAAAGAACTATCATCAAGTATATATTGTTAATAGTAGTGAAAAAGGAGTTGAGATTAATGGATAATTTAACAAAATTAAATTTAGACGAGTATAAACCATTAAGAGATGTGGTATTTGAAAATTTAAGAGAAGCAATATTAGAGGGAAAAGTAAGTCCAGGGCAAAGATTAATGGAAGTGCAGTTAGCAGAACAACTAGGGGTAAGTAGAACGCCAGTTAGAGAAGCTATAAGAAAACTTGAGTTAGAAGGATTAGTAGTAATGCTTCCAAGAAAAGGTGCTTATGTTGCTAATATGTCTTTAAAAGATATAATAGATGTATTAGAAATAAGAGCTAGCTTAGAAGGTCTTTCAGCGTCTTTAGCAGCAGAAAGAATAAGTGAAGACGATATTAAGAAGCTTGAGCAAATAGCAGGAGACTTCAAAAAAAGTACAAGTGATTCAGATGTAGAAGCATTATTAAAAATGGATGTGGAGTTTCATGAATGCATATTTAAAGCTACAAACAACAAAAAACTTCATCAACTAATAAATTCTTTATGGGAACAGGTATATAGATTTAGAGTTACATACATATCTGATTATGATTCATCTGTAAATATAATTAAAGAACATGAACTTATATTAGATGCTATCAAAAAAGGAGACAGTGAGCTAGCTAAGAGATATGCAACGGAGCATATAGAAAAGGCTGAGCAATTTATAATTGATAGAGCTATGAACAATAAAGAGAATTAACATTAAAGAAGGTTGAACCTTCTTTTTTTTGTTTTTTAAAACAATAATATTTATGAATAACTTTCCCCCGAGTGGACATACTCAAAATAGTAATATGTTGAAGGGGGAAAATATAAAATGAGAGTAATAAAAAATAGATTAAGAATATTAGCTTTCTGTTTAATTTCATTAATTTTAATTATGACAGTAGTAATAAATGGGGAAATAAAAAAAATAAACGCAGCAACAATAGACTATAAGGAAAAATTAATAAGATTTCATGTTATAGCTAATAGTAATTCTGATAAAGATCAAAATCTAAAACTAAAAGTAAGAGACAATGTTATAGCATATTTACAGCCTAAATTAGCTAAATCAGAAAGTATACAAGAAAGTGAAAGAATAATAAAATCAGAATATGATAATTTAAGAAAAGTAAGCGAAGATACTATACATGCTAATGGGTATAATTATGGAGTAACAGTAGACATTGTATACAGTGAATTTCCGACTAAACAATACTCTAATGTAATCTTGCCAGCAGGAGAATACAAGGCTTTAAAAATAGTAATAGGTAGTGGACAAGGTAGAAATTGGTGGTGTGTTATGTTTCCTCCGTTATGCTTTGTAGATGACGAAAAAGGTATGATAGATAAAAAAACTGATGAAAAACTAAAACAAATTTTAACTGAAGAGGAATATAAGTTGATAACACAAAAAAGCCAAGATGATGTAAGTAGAGCAACAGTTAAATTTAAAGTTATAGAAGTATTAAAAGGCGTTTTTTAAAATTAGAACTTAAAGGAGTGACTTTAATTATGGAGAGGTGCTATAAGCTGATAGTAACTTTATTAGTTTTAACCTATGTACTTATCCCGACCCAAAAAGTACTAGCGTATGATACTGACTTATCGAATGAGGATGTTAAAATTATACATGCTAATTCTACAAAACAAGAAAAGAAAGAAGTTATAAATATAACTAATGAAGAGTTATTGTTATTATCTAAATTAGTTACAGGAGAAGCAAGAGGTGAAAGTTACGAAGGTCAAGTTGCAGTAGCTGCAGTTGTAATAAATAGAGTAATAGATTATAGGTTTCCCAACACCATAAAAGATGTAATATATCAAAAAAATGCATTTTCTGTTGTTAAAGATGGATCTATAAATATGCAACCTACAGAATCCGCATATGATGCAGCTAGAGAAGCATTATATGGATATGATCCTACAAATGAAGCTATATATTTTTGGAATCCTGATATAGCTACATGTAAATGGATAAAAACATTAGACCCATATATGAGAATAGGGAATCATGTTTTTGCTAAGTAGAGTAAATAAGTTATTGAAAATATGGATAAAGGAGCTTTTTGCTCCTTTATTTTTTTATGAAAATAAACTATAATAATCATTTAGATAACAAAAAGCATAAAATACAAGAGTTAAGTTAACTAGCATATATTAGGAAGGTGAAAATATGAATAAAATTAATATAGCTTTAATATTTGGTGGTAAGTCAGGAGAGCATGAAGTTTCTCTATCATCAGCAGCTTCAATTTATAAACATATTGATAAAGATAAATATAACGTTTTTACTATAGGAATAACTAAAGATGGAAAATGGATGTACTACGAAGGTAGCGAAGAAAATATAAAAAATGGAGAATGGGTTAATTTAGTTAATAAAAATGTAGAAATTAATTTAATGCCATCAGGAAACAAAGAAGTAGGAATATTATTTGAAGACGGTAGAGTTGAGAAAATAGATGTATTATTCCCTGTATTACATGGTCCATATGGAGAAGATGGAACTATACAAGGGTTGTTCGAAATAAGTCAAATACCATACGTAGGTTGTGGAGTATTAGCTTCAAGTGTAGGTATGGATAAACTAATTTGTAAAAAAGTATTTTCTCAAATTGGATTGCCACAAGTAGATTATACTTATACAAATAAATGGTCATTTACTAAAAATACAGATAAAGAATTAGATGAAATAGAAAGTAAATTGAGCTATCCTATATTTGTAAAACCTGCTAATTTAGGTTCAAGTGTTGGAATATCTAAAGTTACTAATAGAAAAGAACTTCTAAATGGAATAAATGAAGCATTAGAGTATGATTCTAGAATTGTTTTAGAACAAGGAATAGATGCTAGAGAAATTGAAGTTGCAGTTCTTGGAAATGATGATGTAAAAGCATCTATAGCAGGAGAAATAAAACCGGCTAAAGATTTCTACGATTATGAAGACAAGTATATAAATGGAGCGTCTAGTTATGACATTCCAGCAAATATAAGAACTGAAGATATGGATAAAATAAGAGAGATGGCTATCGAAGCTTTCAAAGGAATAGACGGAAAAGGACTTTCTAGAGTAGATTTCTTCATTGATAAAAATTCGAATGAAATATTTATTAATGAGATAAATACATTACCAGGTTTCACAAGTATAAGTATGTATCCTAAAATGTGGGATGCTACAGGGTTAAGTTATTCTGAACTTATAGATAAACTTATAGATTTAGCATTAGATGCTAATAAGTAAAGTAGGTGTTGATATGAATGATAGACCAATAGGAGTATTTGATTCTGGTCTAGGAGGATTGACAGTATTAAAAGAAATAATGAAAATTCTCCCTAATGAAAATATAGTATATTTTGGAGATACAGCTAGAGTACCTTATGGACCTAGATCTAAGGAAACAGTAATGAAATATACATTTCAAGCAATAAATTTTTTAATATCAAAGAATGTAAAGGCTATAGTTATTGCTTGCAATACAGCTACAGCAAGATGTTTAAAAGAAGCAAATGAAAAATATGATATACCTATATTAGGTGTTATAGAGGCTGGAGCTAGAACAGCTGCATATTCAACAAAGAATAAAATTGTAGGTGTAATTGGAACGGAAGGAACAATACGTTCAAAAGCATACAATTTAGAAATTGGAAAAATAGATAAAGATATCCGTATAATAGATAAATCATGTCCGTTATTTGTACCAATAGTTGAAGAAGGATGGGCAAATACAGATATAGCAAGCTTAACAGCTAAAAGATACTTAAAAGAGCTTGTAGATGAAAATATAGATTCTTTAGTATTAGGTTGTACACACTATCCTCTACTAAAAAGAACAATAGGGCAAATAGTTGGAGAAAAAGTTAAATTAGTAAATCCAGCAAAAGAAACAGCAAAGGATTTAAAAAAAGTATTAGAAGCTAATAGTGTATTAAGAAAAGACAATAGCGGAGTATATGAATACTATGTATCTGATATACCAGAAAAATTTGCATCTATAGCAGGTGAGTTTTTAAAGAAAGAAATAAAAGATATAAAAACTATCGAAATACAAAAGTATTAATTTATAAATAAACTTTAGGTTAATAAAGCTTAAATTTTATCATTGCTTAGGAGGAAGTTTTTTGTGGAAGTGAAAATTAATATAGTTACAAAACAGTATGATGAAAATTCTAACGTAGACACTATAAGTATAGAAGCGGAAGGTAAATCATACGTAAAAAATAATGAAACTTATGTAGTGTATAAAGAAACAGAAGATGGAAATGAAACAACTACTACGATAAAAATATCTGATGTTGATGTTTCTATAAAAAGATTTGGAAGTTCTAACTCAACAATGGTATTTAAAAACAATGAAAAAAATACTACTAAGTACAGAACTCCTCAAGGATTATTACTTATAGAAACTGATACTAAAAATTTAACTATAAATAATAATGAAAATGGTCATATAAAAATAGACATACGATATAATATAAAAATAATGGAATTGTTCCAAGGAAAAAATGAAATAAGTATATTAATACAAAATAAAGAATAATATATATTTATAAATTATAAAATAATATGTCGATAATATAAATTTTATAAGGGGTAGTTAAAATACTACCTTTTATTTGATTTATTTGGTATTATAATAGTTATACACTAAAGTTTATATCTTTTGAAAAAAGATACAAGGGTTTATAGTTTTTTTATAGAAACTATACATGAAAGTTAATAAAAACTAAATGTAAGAGGTATAAATATGATTTTAGAAAAGGTACTAAGTACTATAAATAAATATAGCTTAATTAATAATGGAGACAAGATTGTAATCGGGGTTTCCGGTGGTCCAGACTCCATATGTTTACTACATATATTAAATAGGCTTAAAGAAAAATTTGATATAGAAATTTATGCTGCACATTTAAATCACCAATTGAGAGGAATTGAAGCTCAAAAAGATGCTTTATACGTTTCTCAAATATGTGAAGAAATGGGAGTAACTTATTTTATAAAATCTATTGATGTAGCTAAGTATTGTAATGAAAATAGTTTATCTATTGAAGAAGGCGCAAGGAAACTTAGGTATGAAATGTTTGATGAAATAAGACTAAAAACTAATTCTAATAAAATAGCTATAGGACATAATCTGAATGATCAAGCAGAAACTATTTTAATGCGTGTGATGAGAGGTACAGGATTACAAGGACTAAGAGGCATAGAATATATTAGAGATAATGGTATAATTAGGCCGCTTTTAGATATTAATAGAACAGAAATAGAAAATTACTGTGAAGAAAATGATTTAAATCCAAGAATAGATAAAAGTAACTTAGAAAGTATATATACAAGAAATAAAGTAAGATTAGAATTAATACCTTATATGAAGGATAATTTTAATACTAATGTAATAGAATCTATAGTTAGAATGAGTAATGGATTAAGACATGATAGCGACTACATTGAAGAAGAAGCTAAAATTAAATTTAAGAAAATATGCAATTTAAACTCCAATGATGTAGAAATTAAATTAAAAGACTATATAAATTTGCATATAGCTATAAAAACTAGAATTATAAGAAATAGTATTAAACATATACTAGGAGATACTAACTTTTTAGATCAAAAACATATAGAAGATGTTATAGATTTAGAAAATCAAAATAAAATAAATAAAACTATAATGCTTCCAAGAGGTGTATTTGCATATAGAAAGCAAGATATAATACTGTTAACGACAAAAGAAATAGTTAATAAAGAAATAGAATTTTGCTATAATATACCTAGTAATGGATTTGTAAAAATAAAAGAATTAAATTTAATAATTGAAACCCAAAAGATGAGTATAGATAGATATAATAGTTTAAAAAATGACAAATGGTCCAAAGGGTTTGATTTCAATAAAGTAAAAGGAGGTTTAGTTGTAAGAAACAGAAAGCAAGGAGATAAAATAAAACTTGCAGGAGGAACTAAAAAACTTAAAGATTTATTCATTGACTTAAAAATACCAAGAGAAGATAGAGATAAAGTTCCTGTTATGATAGATGAACAAGGAGTTTTACTTGTAGGGGATTATAGAGTTAGTGAAAATTATAAAATTGATTCTCAAACAAAAGAAGTCTTAAAGATTAGCTTTAAGAAACTATAGAATAAAAACAACGTATGAAAGGAGGGCTTCTTTTGAATAAATTTTTCAAAGGAATAGGTTTCTACCTACTAATTTTCATAATAATAGTAGGAATAGTGCAGTTCTCAGGTAAGCCGACAGATAAAATAGAAACGATGGAATTCTCAAAGGTATATAGAGAATTATCTAGCGAAAATATATCAAGGTTATACTTTATAAATGAAACTGCAGTAGAAGGAACAATAAAAGATAGCAACACTAAATTTAGATCATATGTACCAAAGGAAATAATAGGAGATAAACTTTCGAGTGAAGTTCTAGCTCAAGCTAAAGAAGGTAAACTAGTATTTGGAGGAGAACCAACTCCATCTGCACCATGGTTCTTAGAAATGTTGCCTACATTATTACTAATATTCTTTATGGTAATACTTTGGTTTGTGTTCATGAATCAGTCTCAAGGTGGAGGCGGAAGAGTTATGAATTTTGGTAAATCAAAAGCTAAGGTTCATAAAGATGATGAAAAAACAAGAGTTACATTTAAAGATGTAGCGGGGTTAAATGAGGAAAAAGAAGATTTACAAGAAGTTGTAGACTTCCTAAAGAATCCCAAGAGATATATTGAATTAGGTGCAAGAATACCAAAAGGTATACTTATGGTAGGGCCTCCAGGAACAGGTAAAACTTATTTATCAAGAGCTGTTGCGGGAGAAGCAGGAGTACCGTTCTTTAGTATAAGTGGTTCTGATTTCGTTGAAATGTTTGTTGGGGTAGGTGCTTCGAGAGTTAGAGATTTATTTGAACAAGCGAAGAAAAATGCACCAGCTATAATATTTATAGACGAAATAGATGCTGTTGGTAGAAAAAGAGGAGCAGGACTTGGTGGTGGACACGATGAAAGAGAACAAACTCTGAACCAACTTTTAGTTGAGATGGATGGGTTTGGTGTAAACCAAGGAATAATAATAATGGCAGCTACAAATAGACCTGACATACTTGACCCTGCGTTACTTAGACCAGGAAGATTTGATAGACAGGTAGTTGTTGGAGCACCAGATGTTAAAGGAAGAGAAGCTATATTTAAAGTTCACTCTAAAAATAAACCTTTAGCAGAAGATGTAAAAGTAGAAGTATTAGCTAGGAGAACTCCTGGATTTACTCCAGCTGATATAGAGAACTTAATGAATGAAGCAGCTATATTAACTGCAAGAAAAAGAGAAAAGAAAATCCAAATGGAAACTATAGAAGAGGCTATAACAAAGATTATAGCAGGAGTTGCTAAGAAATCAAGAGTTATAAGTGAACCTGAAAGAAGACTTACTGCTTACCATGAAGCAGGTCATGCAGTTTGTGCTCATGTTCTTACTTATGCAAGTCCAGTACATCAAGTTACAATAGTTCCAAGGGGTAGAGCTGGTGGATTTACTATGCAGCTTCCAATTGAAGATAAGTTCTATGCAACAAAAAAAGAAATGAAAGAAAATATAATTGTATTGCTTGGTGGTAGAGTAGCTGAAGAGTTAATACTAGATGACATATCAACTGGTGCATCTAATGACTTAGAAAGAGTGGCTGCAACTGCAAGAAATATGGTTACTAAATACGGAATGAGTTCTAAACTTGGACCAATGACATTTGGAGATGGTGATGACGAAGTATTCTTAGGTAATAGTTTTGCTACAAAGAGAAATTATTCTGAAGAAGTTGCGTCAGAAATAGATAAAGAAATAAGAAGAATTGTTGAAAGTTCACATAGAGAAACAAAGAAAGTGCTACAAGAAAATATGGATAGTTTAGAATATGTAGCTCAATCACTATTAATCTATGAAACACTAGATGCAGAACAGTTTATAAAAGCATTTAATAAAGAGCTGCCTTTAGATAAAATAGAAGATAATAGCAAAGATAAATTTGCTGTAACTATAGAAGAAAACACTTTGGAAGAAAAAGAAGTGGACTTAATAGCTAAAGACACAGAAATAAAAGATATAAATGTAGAACAAAATCTAGAAAACAAAGACAATGATAAATAAATACTTATTTAAAATAGGACCTATTAATAGGTCCTATTACTTTATCCAATAATAAAGATTAGATACAAACTATACCTTTTTTAATATAAAATTGTAGGGTATAATTATTTACTATAGATATAGAAATTACATTAAAATAGAGGTGTAATATGAGAGATAAAATAATAGAAATCATACTGGATCAAGATGGCGGTTTTATTTCAGGAGAAGAGCTATCTAAATATATAGGGATATCACGAGCGGCAATATGGAAACATATCAAAATTTTAAAAGAAGAAGGATACAATATTGAATCAGTGAATAAAAAAGGTTATAGATTAATAGAAATACCTAAGGATTTATTAACTTACAAAAACATTAATCATAAACTGAATGCAAAAATAATTGGTAATAAAATAATACACTTTGAAACTATAGGGTCTACCAACGATTATGCTAAAGAAATAGCGTCAAATGAAGATGAAGGGACTATAATAATTAGTGAAGAGCAAACTAATGGAAGAGGAAGATTAGGCAGGCAATGGTATTCTAAATCTTATGATGGAATATGGATGAGTGTGATTTTAAAACCTAATATAATGCCATACGAAGCACCGTTTATAACTTTAATAGCTGGGGCTAGTATAGCAAAGGCACTAAAAAATTTGGGCGTAGAAACGTTAATAAAGTGGCCAAATGATGTAATTTTGAACGATAAGAAAATATCAGGTATACTGACGGAATTATCAGCGGAAATTGAAAGAGTAAATTACATTGTATTAGGCATTGGTATAAACGTAAAAACTATGGAATTTTCTCAAGAAATATCGGATATAGCTACATCTTTATATAAAGAAAACTATAAGATTTCTAGAGTTGATATAGTTAAAAATATATTAGAAGAATTTGAAAAATTATATTTTAAATATGTAAATGAAAATTCAAAAGAAGAAACTCTTGATATATGTAGAAAATACTCAGCTATTATTGGAAAAGAAATATATCTGCTTAAAAATAAAAGTAAAGAGCTAGTAAAATGTTTAGATATTAATAAAGATGGTAACTTAATAGTAGAGAAAAAAAATAAAACTATTCAAGAAATAGTATCGGGTGAAGTTTCAATAAGGGGTGTTGAAGGATATGTATAATAACGTACTTGATGTTAAAGGAATAAAAATTGGACAAGTAGAAGATAGAGAGGGTTTAACAGGATGTACAGTTGTTATATGTGAAGAAGGTGCAGTATGTGGAGTGGATGTTAGAGGAGCTGCCCCAGGAACAAGAGAAACAGATCTTTTAGATCCTATAAATATGATTCAAAAAGTTCATGCTGTAGTACTGTCAGGAGGATCAGCTTTTGGTCTAGAATCTACATGTGGAGTGAGTAAATATTTAGAAGAAAATAATATAGGATTTGATGTAGGAGTTGCTAAGGTTCCTATAGTTGTAGGTGCAGTTTTATTTGATTTAGCGGTAGGAAATCCTAAATGTAGACCTGACATAGCGATGGGATACAAAGCTTGCGAAATTGCGAGTAAAACGGAACTAAAGCAAGGTAATTATGGTGCAGGGTGTGGTGCTACTGTTGGGAAGATAAGAGGTCCAGAGTATGCCATGAAAGGTGGTATAGGAAGTTATTCTATAAAATTAGATAATGGATTAGTTGTAT
Organism: Romboutsia sp.; assembly: GCF_051659545.1. Lineage (GTDB taxonomy): Bacteria > Bacillota > Clostridia > Peptostreptococcales > Peptostreptococcaceae > JBOFOR01. The sequence goes on from NZ_JBOFOR010000178.1 coordinate 50,462, forward strand.
CTGCATTAATTGCAGTTAATGCCTTAGGTGATGTATATGAAAATGGAAAAGTAATAGCAGGAGTAATGGATAATGATAAAACAAAGGTACTTAATAGTTATGAAATTATGAAAAATGGACTAACAAAAGGTGGATTTAACATAGATAACACTACTATAGGGGTAGTTGTAACTAATGCTAAGTTAACTAAAGCAGAATGTAAAAAAGTATCTCAAATGGCTCATAATGGATATGCAAAGTCTATATTCCCTATACATACTCCTCATGATGGAGATACAATATTTACTATGGCAACAGGAGAAATAGAAACTGATATGACCTTATTAGGCTCCTTAGCTACAGAGGTTGTAGAAAAAAGTGTTATCAATGCTATAAAAAATGCTGAGGGTGTTAAAAATATACTAGCATATAAAGATTTAATTTAACAATAACAGTTGTTGACAACAGCATATACTATTGCTAAAATTGTTGTTGTTAAAGCTGGCATCCAATTAATGTGGAGCCTGACTTGACAATCATAGTAAGACGTAAGTTAACAAAAAAATAAAAAAAGTCCGGCATCTTTTATGAGCTGGAACGGAGGTGTATTTTTATTATGAATACAGAAACAACAGACGTAATAAAAGTTAAGTCATCAGATGTTGTGGTTATGACATCACAAAAGAAATATCAAGGAAGAAAAAGTGTAAATGTAAGAAGAATGGCTATAATAGGTGTGCTATCAGCTATATCTATCATGCTATCTATTACTCCTTTAGGATTTATACCAATAGGTCCTGTAAATGCAACTATAATGCATATACCTGTTATTATAGGGGCGATAATAGAAGGTCCTGTAGTAGGTATGTCAATAGGACTTATATTTGGTGCTACAAGCTTAATTAGAGCGTTAACAATGCCTACAATAACATCATTTGCATTTATAAATCCGATGGTATCTATATTGCCGAGAGTCGTAATTGGATTGGTAGCATACTATGTATATAAAATATCAGTAAAGACAACAAAGAATGCTTTTTTATCTGGATGGATATCTGGAGCGATTGGTTCTTTAGTAAATACAATGGGTGTTTTAGGTATGATATACGTATTATACGGAGAGAGATATGCGAAAGCTATGGGAGAAAGTGCTGCAGCAGCTAAAACACTTTTATTAACACTAGCTACGACAAGTGGTATACCAGAAGCTATTGTTGGAGGCTTTGTAGTATCTGCAGTTGTAGTAATACTTAGCAAAAGGAAAAAATAGAAAGAAGGTTAATAATATATGCTTTTAGTATTCGACGTTGGAAATACCAACATGGTTTTAGGAATATACAAAAATAAAGAGTTAATAAAAAATTGGAGAATAAATACGGATAAAGAGAAAACATCAGACGAATATGGTATGATAATAAGGAGCTTATTTCAGTATGACAATGTAAATATGGAAGATATAGATGATGTTATAATATCATCAGTAGTTCCTAATATTATGCATGCTCTTGAAAATTTCTGTATAAAATACTGTAAAAAAGAGCCTAAAATAGTAGGTCCAGGTATTAAGACAGGATTGAATATAAAATATGATAATCCTAAACAAGTTGGTGCAGATAGGATTGTTAATGCAGTAGCAGGTATAGAAAAATACGGATACCCATTGATAATAGTAGACTTTGGAACGGCAACTACATTCTGTGCTATATCTGAAAAAGGTGAGTATCTAGGTGGAACGATAGCTCCAGGAATAAAAATATCTAGTGAAGCTTTATTTCAAAGAGCCTCTAAACTTCCGAGGGTAGAGTTAGTTAAGCCAGGTATGACTATATGTAAAAGTACTGTATCAGCTATGCAATCAGGTATAATCTATGGGTATGTAGGATTAGTTGACAAGATAGTAGAAATGATGAAAAATGAATTAAATCATAATAACATTAAAGTTGTAGCTACTGGTGGATTAGCAACTCTTATTTCGTCAGAAACTAAAAGTATAGATTATGTAGATAAATTCTTAACGTTAGAAGGCTTAAGAATTATACATGAAAAGAATAAAATGGATTTAGTATCTAATGGACAGATAGAGGAACTCTAAGGTTTATATATAAAAATAACAATAGTAAGGGGGAATTGAGTAATATGCTCAATTCCTTTTTGTATAAAATTTATAACTAATATGAGGAGACAGAATATGAAAATAGGAAATGTTGAACTAAACAATAAGGTATTTTTATCTCCAATGGCAGGAGTTACAGATTTACCTTTTAGACTTATATGTAAAGAACAAGATTGTGGAATGCTTTATACAGAGATGATAAATGCAAAAGCTTTATGTTATGACGATGAAAATACAAAAAAAATGTTAAAAATAGAAGAGGAAGAACATCCTGTAGCGGTTCAAATATTTGGTTCAGATCCAGAATTCATGGGAAAAGCAGCGCAAATATTAAATGAGTACCCTAATGAGATACTAGATATTAATATGGGATGTCCTGCCCCTAAAGTGATTAGAAATGGTGATGGTTCAGCATTAATGAGAAAACCAAAACTAGCAGAAGAAGTATTAAAATCAGTTGTAAAAAATTCTAATAAACCAGTAACTTTAAAAATAAGAAAAGGTTGGGATGATGAAAGTGTAAATGCTGTAGAAATAGCTAAAATAGCAGAAGCTAGTGGAATAAGTGCGTTAGCTATACATGGTAGAACTAGAGAACAATATTATTCAGGAAAGGCAGATTGGGATATAATAACAGAAATAAAAGAAAATATAAGTATACCAGTTATAGGAAATGGAGATATATTTAGTATAGAAGATGCTATAAACATGTTAAACAAAACAGGTTGTGATGCTATAATGATAGGTAGAGGAGCCCAAGGTAATCCTTGGATATTTAAAAGAATCAACCATTATATGCAAACAGGAGAAATTTTACCAGAACCAGCATTAGAAGAAAAAATAAATACAGCCATAAAACATTTACAATTAGCTTTAGAAGAACATGGAGAATATGTTGCTGTAAGAGAAATGAGAAAACATATTGCGTGGTATTTAAAGGGGCTTAGAAATTCTGCTAAAGTAAGAGATGAAATTAATAAAATAGAAAGCCATGAAGAGGTAGTGAATAAGTTAAAGACATACATGCAAGACTGCTTGACATTAGAATAATAGTGACATATAATAAACGGCATAAATTAAAACTAAGTAAATAGAATTGGGAGAAATCCCAAATACATAATGAAGGAGTTGTAGGGGTTATGGAAGATAAGAAAGAAATACTGTTAACTCAAGAAGGATACCAAAAATTAGAAAATGAAGTGGAGCTTTTAAAAGCAGTTAGAAGAAGAGAAGTTGCTGAAAGAATAAAGGTAGCTATATCTTTTGGAGATATATCTGAAAACGCTGAGTACGATGAAGCTAAAAATGAGCAAGCTCAATTAGAAGAGAGAATATTAAAATTAGAAAATATGATAAGAAAAGCTGTTATCATAGATGAAAGTAAGCTAGATGGTAATCTTGTAACTATAGGATCTATAGTTAAAGTGAATGATGTTGATTTTGGTGAAGAAGTTGAATATGTAATAGTAGGTTCTGCCGAAGCTGATCCATACGAAGGGAAAATATCAAATGAGTCGCCAGTAGGGAGAGCTCTTTTAGGAAGAACTGTAGGTGATATGGTAGACGTACAAGTTCCGGATGGGGTATCTAAGTTTGAGATATTAGAAATAAAAAGATAATTGGGAGGATAACAAATGAATAATGATCAACAAAATGCTAACAATGATCAATTACAAGAAGAACTTAGTGAAGTTCTTCAAGTAAGAAGAGACAAGTTAACTAAATTACAAGAGATGGGAAAAGATCCTTTCCATGTGAGTAGATACGATAGAACAAGTAATTCAAAAGCTATAAAAGATGACTTCGAAAACGTAGAAGGTAAAGTTGTTAAAATAGCAGGTCGTATAATGAGTAAAAGAATCCAAGGTAAAGCTGGATTTATAGATATACAAGACCAAGAAGGAAGAATTCAATGTTACGTTAGATTAGACAGAATAGGAGAAGAAGAATATTCTATTTTCTCTACATATGATATAGGTGACATTTTAGGTGTTGAAGGTGAAGTATTCAAAACTAAAAAAGAAGAAATATCTGTAAAAGCTAATGAAGTAATATTATTATCTAAATCTCTTCAAATACTACCAGAGAAATATCATGGATTAAAAGACCAAGACTTAAGATATAGACAAAGATATGTTGATTTAATAGTTAACCCAGAAGTAAAAGATGCATTTATGACAAGAACAAAAGCTTTAAAAGCTTTAAGAACTTATTTAGACGAAAGAGGATTCTTAGAAGTTGAGACTCCTATATTAAATACTATAGCAGGTGGAGCTAACGCTAGACCATTTATGACTCATCATAATACATTAGATATACCAATGTACTTAAGAATAGCAAATGAGCTATACTTAAAGAGACTTATAGTTGGTGGATTTGATAAGGTTTATGAAATGGGTAGAATGTTCAGAAATGAAGGTATGTCTATAAAGCATAATCCTGAGTACACAGCTATGGAATTATACCAAGCATATGCAGATTATACAGATATGATGGAAATAACAGAAAATCTTATATCTCATATGGCGGAAGTTGCTACAGGAAGTATGGTAGTAAACTATCAAGGAACTGAAATAGACTTTACTCCTCCGTGGAAGAGAATGACTATGGAAGATTGTGTTAAGGAATATACGGGAGTAGATTTCTCTACTATAAACACAGATGAAGAAGCTTTAGAAGTAGCTAAGGAAAAAGGAATAGAAATAAATGCTGGAATGAGAAGAGGAGAAGTTATAAATGCATTCTTTGAAGAATTTGGAGAAGATAAATTAATCCAACCTACATTTATAACTCATCATCCAGTTGAAGTGTCGCCACTTGCGAAAAGAAATGTAGAAGATCCAAGAAGAACTGATAGATTTGAAGCTTTTGCAAATAAGTGGGAGTTAGCTAATGCATTCTCTGAACTTAATGATCCAATCGATCAAAAAGGAAGATTTATGGATCAAGTAAGAAAGAAAGAATTAGGTGATGATGAAGCTTGTGATATGGATGAAGATTTCATAAATGCTTTAGAAGTAGGTTTGCCACCTACAGGAGGTCTTGGAATAGGAATAGACAGAACTATAATGTTATTAACTAATTCTACGACTATAAGAGACGTTTTATTATTCCCAACAATGAAACCTATAGAAAATAATCAAAATAAAATAGAAGAATAAAAATAAAAGGGATTTATATATCTAACTAGATTAGATATATAAATCCCTTTTTGAATTTGAACAAATGATAATAAATTAATTGTTTAGTCGATGTTGAGATATAATTTATATTTTTCATATAAAAATATAAAAGTTTTTAGTGATGATAATAACAGTAAATATAAAAAAATGATATGAAATGGTGGAGATAAATTGAATTTGATGAGAAAAAATAACTTAAAGGATTTTATTATGAATATATATAGAAGAATTTTTGTGAAGGAAAAATGAATAAACTTTAAGAATAATAAATAAAAATTAAATATTTAGGGGGAACTAGATATGTATGGAATTATAAATTGGATATGTTTAATATGCATAAGTTTCTTAGTTTTAGATGTTATGGTATATTTCTGTAAAGATGCAGTAAAAGTAATAGAAACCTCACAAAAACCTAAGTCTAAGGTGGTTAGAAAGACTAAAAGATATGTGTATGAAAATAAAATAGCAAAATAAATAAAAAAGTTTTAAAAAAAGTATTGACCTAATATAATAAAGATGATAAAGTATTACTTGTCCTTAAGAAAAGGAAAAACAAAATGTTTCAAAAGAGCAAGTAAGAACTTTGAAAATTAAACAGTAGGTTAATTTATAGAAACAAACATAATTCTTAACAGAATTAAAACACAAACAAACCAAGCCAGATATTCAGATAATGATTAGCTGAGCGATGGACAACTTTTATTTGAGAGTTTGATCCTGGCTCAGGATGAACGCTGGCGGCGTGCCTAACACATGCAAGTCGAGCGATCTTCTTCGGAAGAGAGCGGCGGACGGGTGAGTAACGCGTGGGTAACCTGCCCTGTACACACGGATAACAT
>NZ_JBOFOR010000179.1:0-37131 GCF_051659545.1 Romboutsia sp.
AGGTATGACTTGCAATACTATAGTAGAGTGTATAAAAAATCAAAAAAATATAGGATAGGGAGAAAAACCAATGAGAATAGCAGTAATATCAGATATACACAGTAATGTATACGCACTAGATAATGTGTTAGAAGATATACAAAAAAGAAATATAGATATGACAGTTTGTACAGGGGATTTAGTAGGTTATGGAACTCGTCCAAATGAAGTTATAAATATACTAAGAAAAGAAAAAATACTTACAATAATGGGTAACTACGATGAAGCAATAGGCAACCTTAAAATAATATGTGGATGTGACTATCCAGATCCAAAGGATGCAGAGAAGGCAGGACTTTCAATGCACTTTACAGGTAGTGAAACAACTGAAGAAAATAAAGAATATCTAAGAAACTTACCTAAAGAAGCTACATTTACTTTTAATGATAAGACTATAAGATTTGTACATGGTAGTACAAGAGTTATAAATGAGTATCTAAAAGAAAGCTCAAAAGAAGCAGAAGAGGTTATGGATGATTTAGTTGAAGATATATTAGTTTGTGGTCATACACATATACCATATGCTAAATATTATGGAGAAAAATTACTTATAAATGCAGGCAGTGTAGGGAAGCCAAAAACTAATAGACCTGATGCAAACTATGTAATTATAGATATATCTTCTTCAAGTGTTGAAGTTGAAATAGTAGAAGTAGCTTATGACTTTGAAAAAACAGCAAAAGAAATAGAAGAAAATAAAATACTTCCAGATGATTTTGCGAGGCTAATAAGACAAGGAAGTTCAAAATAAGTTTAAGTTTGTGATAGAAATATTTATATGAGGGGGAATAATAATGAGTAATAACAAGAAAAAAGCTGGTATAGCAGTTGATATTAATGCTAGTAAAAACGAAAGTAGTGGAGGACTTGGGTTCTTCGAAAAATATTTAACTATATGGGTAGCACTATGTATAGTAGCAGGAGTTTTAATAGGGGTATATTTACCACAAATACCACAAACTTTAGATAAGTTTACTTATGCTCAAGTTTCCGTACCAGTAGCTATACTTATATGGCTTATGATTTATCCAATGATGCTTAAGATAGATTTTACATCTATAAAAAATGCAGCAAAACAAAAGAAAGGTTTAGCAGTTACTTGCGGTACTAACTGGTTAATAAAGCCTTTCACAATGTATGCGATATCATATTTCTTTTTAATAGTAGTATTTAAAAACATAATACCTGCTGATTTAGCAAAAGAATATTTAGCAGGAGCGGTGTTACTTGGAGCAGCTCCATGTACAGCCATGGTATTTGTTTGGAGTCATTTAACAAAAGGAAACGCAGCGTATACATTAGTTCAAGTTGCAGTTAATGACCTTATACTTTTAGTAGGATTTGTTCCAATAGTTGCACTTCTATTAGGTGTTACAGATGTTTCTGTACCAATGGATACATTATTATTATCAGTAGTATTATTTGTTATAATACCTTTTGTTGCAGGATATTTATCAAGAACTATGATAATAAAGAAAAAGGGATTAGATTACTTCGAAAATGTATTTTTAGCTAAATTCAATGGAATAACTGTAGTTGGTTTATTATTAACATTAGTAATATTATTTGCTTTCCAAGGACAAAAGATAATAGATAATCCATTACACATAGCTTTAATAGCTGTACCACTTACAATCCAAACATTCTTTATATTCTTCTTAGCTTATATTTGGGCTAAGGTTTGGAAGTTACCTCATGATATAGCAGCACCAGGTGCTATGATAGGAGCTAGTAATTTCTTTGAATTATCGGTTGCAGTTGCTATAAGCTTATTTGGACTTAACTCAGGAGCAGCGCTAGCTACTGTTGTTGGGGTACTTGTTGAAGTTCCAGTAATGCTTGCACTGGTTGCAATAGCTAATAAAACTAAACATTGGTTTGTAAAATAAAAATATAATAAATTAATTATGGTAAGTAAAAATTTAACAGAATGTTAGGGGAGACTTCCCATAATTGTATAAATTTTTAATGATAGTTTAGCAAAACTCAAAATTCCTTTTAAATATATAAATTAAAACTATAAGGAGAATTATTATGAAAATAGAGATATTTGAACCTACAATGTGTTGTACTACAGGTGTTTATAATGCTGACAAAGGTTTAAAAACTTTAATAGTAACAACAGATCCTGATGCTAACTTGTCAGATGTTTTTGAACAAGAAATAGGTCATAAAATAACTAAAATAAATAATATAGCTAATCTTTATGCTATGGAGATAGATCCAGATGAAGCTACTAATGAGTATAAAGAAAATTTAATTGCTCTTATGAGATAAATTTTTGATACAGCTCCAACAGGTCATAATATAAGACTATTAGAACTTCTAATAGATTGGTCTAAACATATAGAAGAAAGTGCACAAGGTAGAGGACAAAATTGTATGGGACCAGTACCTATGCATGATAAAGAAATAAAAGGAATAGATATGCTAACTAAAATAGGTAATGTAATATTTTAATGAATTTTAAATAACAGAGGAGATTAACATATTATGAATAACAATACTATTGAATTAGAAAAAGTAATAGACTTAGAAAAGGTAAAAGCTACAGCAGAAAAGTACTATAGAGATGGTGATTTCTATTGTTCAGAAGCAATAGTTAAAGTAATAAGAGATGAATTTAGAGTAGATATATCTGATGAAGTAATAGCTATGGCATCAGGATTTCCAGTAGGAATGGGTGGTTCTGGTTGTACTTGTGGAGCTGTTGCAGGTGGAATAATGGCCCTTGGATTATTCTTTGGAAGAAGTGAAGCGAAGGATGCAAAAGTAAGTAAAGCTATGGAGTTATCTAAAGAATTACATGACTTCTTTAAAGGAAAGAATAAATCAATATGTTGTAGAGTTCTAACAAAAGGTATGACACTTGGAGAAAAAGAACATATGGATCAATGTGTGTTCTTTACAGGTCAAGTAGCAGAGCAAACTGCAAAAATAATATGCAGAGAATTAAATATAGACACGAAATAAAATAGTGTAAAATCAACTAATGATAAAAAATGTAAGAAATATTAAAAATGATAATTTTGAATCATAATTACAAAATTGAGTGGTTGGAGTAGATTTTTTTGCAACTTGGTGTTGCCCTTGCAATATGTTGGTACCAGTATTCGAAGAGTTAGGCAATGAAATTAATAAAAGTACTAAATTTGCAAAAGTTGATATAGATTAATTGAAAAAAATATAATTTCTATTTTTATAGGGATTATATTTTTTGATTTTAAGTTATTTAAAATTAATATGAGTAGAAACATGCATACAAAAACAACATCAAAAAAAATTGATTTGAAAAAATGTATATATTTTAATTAAAAAAATATGGTACTTATAATTAATAGAATATAAAATAAGGAGCAAAATAAAATATACTCAATAATAGGTATATCAGGGAGCATGTTTCATGAATACGAAATAGTGTTCTAAAATGAAGAAAATATTTATGGCGTTAATTGAAGCTACATCTAAATAAAATGTCAAAAGAATATGTAAAACACGAAATACAAAGGAGACATAAATGAAAAAAGTGGATTTGACAAAAGGAAATGTGCTATCCGTAATTACAGCACTAGCTATACCTATAATGGGTAGTTCGCTTTTACAATTCACCTATAATTTAGTAGATATGCTTTGGGTAGGAGGTCTTGGAAGTAACGCTGTAGCCAGTGTTGGTTCATCAAGTTTTTTTATAGGACTAGGATTTTCTATAAATACATTAGTAGTTATAGGTACAGGCATAAAAGTATCACACGCATTAGGTAAAAATGAGGATAATGAGGTTAAGTCATATATAAACTCAGGTATATTTATTAATTTTATATTAGGTATTTTATATGCACTTATTCTTATTTTTTATGGAAAGTATTTTATAGGATTTTTAAATTTAGGAAATGAAGCAGTTGAAAAAGGAGCTAACTTATATTTAGCTGTAAGTGCTCCAATGTTATTTTTCTCATTCTTTAACTTAATGTATATAAGAATACTTGGAAGTTATGGACATAACTCAGGAGCTCTTAAAATAAGTGCTGTAGGTATAGTTATAAATATAATATTAGACCCTATATTTATATATATATTTAAATTTGGAGTAATAGGAGCAGCAACAGCTACTTTAGTATCCAATATAGTTATGTTTATCTTATTTAAGATAACTTCAAAAGGATTATTTAAATTTGATATTAGTATTGGAATAGATAAAAATAAAGTTTTAGAAATAATAAGATTAGGCTTTCCAATGGCATTTCAAAGAATATTATTTACATTAGTAAATATAATACTTGCTAGAATAATATCTATATTTGGATCAGATGCAATAGCTGGTCAAAAGATAGGACTTCAAATAGAATCAGTAACATTTATGATAATAGGTGGCTTAAACGGAGCTATAGCAAGTTTTACAGGTCAAAACTTTGGTGCTAAGAAGTATGATAGAATTATAAAAGGATATCGCACTTCTTTAAAAATAGGTGTAGTATATGCAGTTATTACATCGATAATATTTATATTAGTACCAGAATATATAGTAACTATTTTTATAAGAGATTCAAATACTATAGAAATTGCTAGTATGTATTTACAGATAATAGCATATTCACAAATATTTAGTGCTATTGAAATGGTTTCAAATGGTATGTTTACAGGGCTTGGGATGCCAAATATTCCAGCTGCTATAAGTATTATATTTACAGTACTTAGAGTACCAATGGCTTTAATATTTATAAAATACGTAGGAGTAAATGGTGTATGGCTAAGTATTTCAATATCAAGTGTTTTAAAAGGAATTGCATCATATGTAATGTATAGACTAAAGGTAAGAAAGGATAATAGATATGCTTAAGACAATGAAGAATTTATTTACTAAATATGAATTACTAAAAGGTAATTTTGGAATAGAAAGAGAGGGTTTAAGAGTTGATACTAATGGGAATCTATCACTAACACCTCACCCGAAACAATTTGGATATAAAATGCGTAATCCATATATAACAACTGATTTTTCAGAGAGCCAATTGGAATTAATAACACCTGCATTTTCAAACACAAAAGAAACCTATAAGTTTTTAAATGCACTTTATGATATAGTAGCAATGGAAATTAATGATGAATATATATGGCCACAATCTATGCCAGCTATAATACCAGAAGATAAAGAGATTCCAATAGCAGAGTTTTGCGGATGTGAAGAAGGCAAAATTGCAAGAGAATATAGAGAAGAATTGTTTTTAAAATACGGTGGAAAAAAGCAACTAATATCAGGAATACACTATAATTTTTCATTTAATGAAAATATTATAGAAAAATTATACGAAAATAGTGATAAGTCAAGTGATTATAAAGTTTTTAAGAATGATATATATTTAAAAGTTACAAGAAACTATTTACGTTATAGATGGCTACTTATATATCTATTAGGTTGCACAGGAGTTGTACATGAAAGTTATCAAGAAGAATGTGTTAAACAACTCAAAGAGATATCAAAAGATAGTTTCTCAAATGAAGGAGCATTATCTTATAGAAATAGTGAATGTGGCTATAAAAATAAAATAGATTTATTCCCAAATTATAATAGCGTTAAGGACTATGTTGATAGTGTTAATAAATTTATAGATGAAGATTTAATAGATACACATAAAGAACTATATGCTCCAATAAGATTAAAAGCAAAAGATCCTAAGTCTTTATTAAATTCTTTAATGAACGACGGTATAAATTACTTAGAATATAGAAGTATAGATATAAACCCATTTGAAAAATCTGGAATAGGTTTAGAAGATTTACATTTTATAAATTTATTTAATTTATTCTTATTAATTGAAGATGAAAGTGATTATGAAAATTGGCAACAGGAAGCACTTCAAAATCAAAATATTATAGCAACAAAAGGTCAAAATGATGTAGAGCTTACAAATGATGGAAAGACTATATCTAAAAAGGATTGGGGCGTAGAAATTATAAATAAGATAAGACTTATAAATGATGAACTACAGTTAGAACAAGGAGAAATAATAGAAAATATAGCTAATAAAATAAACAATTATAAAGAAACCTACACTTACAAAATTATTGAAAAAGTAAAAGAAGAAGGCTATATAAATGCACACTTAAACATTGCTAAAAAATATAAATTAGACTCATATAATAATAGATTTAAGCTAGAAGGATATGAGGATCTAGAATTATCTACTCAAATATTAATGAAAGAAGCAATAAAAAGAGGGATCAAAACTGAATTAATAGATAGAAGCGACAACTTTATATCTCTAGAGCAGGGAGACAAAGTGGAGTATGTAAAGCAAGCAACAAAAACATCTAAGGATAACTATGCAACTGTTCTTGCTATGGAGAATAAAGTAGTTACTAAAAAAATCTTACAAAAAAATAATATTAAAGTACCAGATGGAAGTGAATTTGATAGTCTAAAGGAAGCGTTAGGAGAAATTAAAAACTTTATAAATAATCCTATAGTTATAAAGCCAAAGTCTACAAACTTTGGGACAGGTATAAGTATATTCCCTCAAGGTGCTAATGAAGAAGATGTTACAACTGCATTTGAAATTGCGTTTAAGTATGATAGTACGGTTTTAGTTGAAGAATTTATAAGTGGCAAAGAATATAGATTCTTAGTTATAGGAGATAAAGTAGTTGGAATACTTCATAGAGTACCAGCAAATGCAATTGGAGATGATGTTAAGTCTATTAGAGAATTAATAGAAATTAAAAATCAAAGTCCATTAAGAGGTAAAGGATATAAGACACCTTTAGAAAAAATAGATTTAGATGAGAATGCAGCATTATTTTTAAAGCATAGAGGTCTTGATTTTGATTATATTCCTAAAAAAGATGAGGTTGTTTATTTAAGAGAAAACTCAAATATAAGTACAGGTGGAGATAGTATTGATTATACTGATGATATACCTAAAAAGTTTAAAGATATAGCTGTTAGATCATCACAAGCTATAGGAGCTAAGATTTGTGGAGTTGATATGATGATTAATAATTATAATGATGAAAGTTCAGAATATGCAATAATTGAGCTTAATTTTAATCCAGCTATTCATATCCATTCATATCCTTATGTTGGAATTGAGCGACAAATTGCTAAAGAAATATTACAATTACTAGAGTTTTAGAAGTTTAGCTTGACATAAAAACGTTTTCGGAATACAATCTTATTAAGTTTATAAAGGCAGGAGAAAAGAGAGCCTATAGTTAAATTACTATAGGGTCTCTCTGTTTTTGTTTCATAAACTATAAAAAAGGGGAGGAATAAAAGTGAAAAAAAATTTAATGGGTGAATGCTTCGCTGAATTTATTGGATCATGGGTTCTAATATTCATAGGAGCGGGATGTGTAGCATCGTTAGTTTTAGCTGGAGCAAGTATTTCTCAATGGGAAATAAGTATAATTTGGGGACTAGGTGTTACTATGGCCATATATATAACTGGTGCAGTATCAGGTACTCATATAAATCCAGCAGTAACGATTGGATTAATGGTTCATAGAAAGTTCCCTAAAGAGAAGGTTCTACCGTATATTATGGCTCAGATATTAGGATGTTTTACAGGTGCAGCGACAGTTTATTTCTTATTCCAAAATTTATTTACAAGTTATGAAGCAAAAAACAATATAATAAGAGCAAGTAGTGAAGGATTGGCGACAGCTGGAATATTCTCTACATATCCACATCCAGAGATAACTATGGTAGGAGCTTTGTTTGTAGAAATAATTATAACAATGTTCTTATTTATAGTAATTTTAGCTGTTGGGGAAGATAAAAATACTAATAAACCAGGTTCTAATTTTGGTCCAGTAATAATAGGTTTAACAATTGCTATTATAGGTGGAAGTTTTGGGGTATTAACAGGATTTGCAATGAACCCTGCTAGAGACTTTGGCCCTAAACTATTTGCAATGTTAGCAGGATGGCAATCATATGCTCTAGGTGAAAATATGTATTTCTTAGTGCCAATAATAGGACCAATAATAGGTGGGTTTATATTTGACAAACTTGTTGTTAAATACATGCCACAAAATCAAACGTTAGAGTGTGACAAAGTAGAGTAAAAAGATAATTTATAATTGTATAAAATTAAATTTTAAAGAGTATATTGGAGGGAATTATGAAAAAATATATAATGGCTTTAGATCAAGGTACGACTAGCTCAAGAGCTATACTATTTGATAAACAAGGAAATATAGTAGCAACATCTCAAAAAGAATTTACTCAATTTTATCCAAATCCAGGGTGGGTAGAGCATAATCCAATGGAAATATGGGGAAGCCAAAGTGGAGTAATGAGAGAAGTTTTAGAAACTAATGGTATAAAACCAGAAGAAGTTTCTGCAATAGGTATAACAAATCAAAGAGAAACTACTGTTGTTTGGGATAAAAATACAGGTAAACCAGTTTACAATGCTATAGTATGGCAATGTAGAAGGACATCTCAAATATGTGATGAAATAGAAGCTAAAGGATACAAGCAAAAAATAAAAGAAAAAACAGGTCTTATACTAGATGCTTATTTCTCAGGAACTAAAATAAAATGGATATTAGACAATGTTGAGGGAGCTAGAGAAAAGGCTGAAAATGGAGATTTATTATTTGGTACAGTAGATACTTGGTTAATATGGAATTTAACTAGAGGTAAAGTTCATGTTACTGATTATTCAAATGCATCAAGAACAATGTTATATAATATAAAAGACTTATGCTGGGATGAAGAATTACTTGAATTATTAAATATACCAAAGAGTATGTTACCAGAAGTTAAACCTTCAAGCTGTGTATATGGATACACTGATGAAGGAATGTTGTCAGGTGCTCAAATTCCAATAGCTGGATGTGCTGGAGATCAACAAGCTGCACTATTTGGTCAAACTTGTTTTGAAGAAGGAAGTGCTAAAAACACTTATGGAACTGGATGCTTCATGTTAATGAACACTGGAGAAAAAATGGTTGAATCTAAGAATGGATTATTAACTACTATAGCTTGGGGAGTAGATGGAAAAGTTGAATATGCTTTAGAAGGAAGTATATTTATAGCAGGAGCTGCTATCCAATGGTTAAGAGATGAATTAAAGATATTATACAATGCTAAGCAAAGTGAATTCTATGCTCAAAATGTATCTGATACAAATGGAGTATATGTAGTACCAGCATTTGCAGGTTTAGGAGCTCCATATTGGGATATGTACGCTAGAGGAGCTATAATGGGTCTTACTCGTGGGGCTAATAGAGAGCATTTAGTAAGAGCTACATTAGAATCATTAGCTTATCAAACTAAAGATGTATTAGAAGCTATGCAAGAAGATTCAGGAATAAAATTATCAGGACTTAGAGTTGACGGTGGAGCATGTGCTAACAACTTCTTAATGCAATTCCAATCAGATATATTAGGAACTGATATACACAGACCTAAAGTTGTTGAAACTACTGCATTAGGTGCTGCATACTTAGCAGGATTAGCTGTAGAATTCTATGCTAATAAAGAAGATATTAAGAAATCTTGGATAATAGATAAAGAGTTTACTCCAGAAATGTCTGATGCTAAGAGAATAGTATTATACAAAGGATGGAAAAAAGCTGTTAGCAGAACTTTAGAGTGGGCTAAAGAAGATGAAGAATTACAAAAAGAGTTAGCTTCTATTGATTGTTAACTTCTTGAATAAAAAATAATGACAAAAAAAGTAAAATATTGTATAATCAATACACAAAGAAAATGTTTAACTAAACTTAAACAAACTAAAATTAAATTATATGGCTATGAGATAAGAGAGCCTTCTATACAACTGTATAGGGGGGTCTCTGCTTTTTTACGCTTAAGGAAATTATATTGCCTAAAAAACTGTGGATAAGTTACTATATTCAAGCAATGTCAACATACTTAGTGAAAGTAAAAAAGATTTTTAGCAACGCGCAGAGCCGTTGGCGATATGAACGAAGCGAATTTTTAGGGGGGAAATATATGTATGATATAGCAATAATAGGAGCAGGAATAACTGGAAGTGCAATTGCTAGAGAGTTATCTAAATACAACTTAAATATAGTAGTGTTTGAAAAAGGTGTAGAAGTTTGTCAAGGCACAACAAAGGCAAATAGTGCAATAGTGCATGGTGGATTTGATGCTAAAGTAGGAAGTTTAAAAGCAAAATTAAATGTAAGAGGAAATGAATTATATCCTGAGCTATGCAAGGAGTTACAAGTGGAATTTAAGCAAATCGGTTCTTTAGTTTTAGCTTTCAATGAAGATGATGAAAAACATATAAATGAACTTTATAATAGAGGATTAAAAAATAATTCAAGAGGTCTTAAAATATTAAGTAAGGAAGAAGTGCTAGAAATAGAACCGAATATAAATAAAAATGTAGTAAGTGCTCTTTTATGTGAAAGTGCAGGTATAGTTTGCCCATTCAATTTAAACATTGCACTTATGGAAAATGCAATAACTAATGGTACAACTTTAAAACTTAGCTCACAAGTTATCGATATAGAAAAAAACGAAAATTATTTTAATATTAAGCTAGAAAATAAAGAAGAAATTAATGCAAAATATGTTATAAATGCAGCTGGAGTATATGCAGATAAAATAAATAATATGATAGGTGGAGATGAGTACTATATTATACCTAGAAAAGGTGAATATAAAGTACTAGATAAATCTGAGGGTAAAATAATAAATCATGTATTATTCCAATGTCCAACGAAAAGAGGAAAAGGAGTACTTGTAACGCAAACTGTACACGGAAACTTAATAGTAGGACCTAATGCTATACCTGTTGAAGATAAGGAAGATATTACAACTACTAAAAATGGGATAGATGAAATAGTACGAGACTCAAAAAAAACTATAGAAAATATAGATTTTAGAAAAACTATAACTTCATTCTCTGGACTTAGAGCAACATCAAATACAGGAGATTTTATGATATTTGCTTCAGAGAAATGTAAAAATTTTATAAACGTAGGTGGAATAGAATCGCCAGGATTAGCTTCAGCACCAGCAGTAGCAGAATATGTAATAGAAGTATTAAAAAATGAAGGTTTAAATTTAGTAGAAAAAGAAAACTTTAATCCAGTGAGAATAAAAAATAAGCCATTTTCTCACATGACTAAAGAAGAAAGAGAAGAAGTAATAAAGAAAGATGAAAACTATAAAAAAATAATATGTAGATGTGAAAGTGTAACAGAAGGTGAAATAGTAGATGCAATAAGAAGAACATGTGGTGCTAGAACTGTAGATGGTGTAAAAAGAATGGTTAGACCTGGAATGGGAAGATGTCAAGGTGGGTTCTGTGGACCTAAGGTAATTGAAATACTAGCGAGAGAGCTAAATGTAAGTGTGGAGGAAATATTAAAGGATTATGATAATTCATATATGGTAGTAGGTAAAGTAAAAGAAATGAGGGGTGAGACAGTTGAAATATAATGTTGTTGTAGTTGGTGGAGGACCTGCAGGACTTGGAGCAGCGGTAGAAGCTAAAAGAAACGGTGCTAATACAGTACTTATAATAGAAAGAGACAGAGAACTCGGTGGAATACTTAACCAATGTATTCACAATGGATTTGGACTTCATGAATTTAAAGAAGAGCTTACTGGCCCTGAATATGCACATAGATTTATAGAAATGGCTAAAGAAGAAAAAATAGACTATATGTTAAATACTATGGTTCTTAATATAAATGAAGATAAAACAATAGAAACACTAGGAGAAGATGGATTAATAGATATAGAAGCTGACGCTATAGTTTTAGCAATGGGATGTAGAGAAAGAACTAGAGGAGCAATAGATATACCAGGATATAGACCGGCAGGTGTATATAATGCAGGTGCTGCTCAGAGACTAAGTAATATGGAAGGATATATGGTAGGTAAAGAAATAGTTATATATGGCTCAGGAGATATAGGACTTATAATGGCTAGAAGAATGACATTAGAAGGAGCAAAAGTAAAAGCAGTTGTAGAAGTAAATCCACATTCTAGTGGGCTAACTAGAAATATAGTTCAATGCTTAGATGATTTTGAAATACCATTAAAATTAAGTACAGGAATAAGCTATATACATGGAAAACAGAGGGTTGAAGGGGTTACTATAAATAAATTAGATGAAAATAGAAACCCAATAGAAGGAACAGAGGAATTTATAAAATGTGATACAGTACTTTTATCAGTAGGCCTTATACCAGAAAATGAATTAAGTGTAGATGCAGGTGTAAATTTAGATATGAAAACTAATGGTCCAATAGTAAATAATACTATGACTACTAATATAGATGGAGTATTTGCTTGTGGAAATGTGGTTCATGTACATGACTTAGTAGACTTTGTTACACAAGAAAGTAAAATAGCTGGCAAAAATGCAGCACTTTATTGTTTAAATAAATCACAAAAAAATCCTACTGTAAGTACTGTAGCAAGTGAAGGTATAGGATATATAGTTCCACAAAATATTGATCCACAAAGTGAAGAAGATATTAACTTATTTATGAGAGTAAGAAGTGTTTATAGCAATAAAAAGCTTGTTGTAAAATGTGAAGATAAAGTCATATTAGAAAAGAAAAGAATTCATATGATACCATCTGAAATGGAACGTATTAAAATAAGCAAAGATTTATTAAAAAATATAACAGGCAGTATTTCTGTAAGTGTTGAGGAGGCATAATCATGGCTAATATAACTTGTATAGTTTGTCCAATGGGATGTCCATTAGTAGTAACTAAGTTAGAAAATGGATATAAAGTAGAAGGTAACACATGTAAAAGAGGAGAAAAGTACGGAGTACAAGAGTTAACTAATCCTACAAGAGTTATTACTACTACTGTAAAATTAAAAGGATCTTACTTAAATTTACTCCCAGTTAAAACAGAAGATTCAATACCAAAAGGAATGATGTTTGAAATTATGGAAGAGTTAGACAATATAGAAGTTATTGCTCCAATATATGTTGGTGATATAATAGTTGAAAATATATTAGATACAGGCGTTAATATTGTAAGTACTAAAAGTGTATAAATACTATTAAATAAGATGGCTAAGCCATCTTTTTTGTTTTCAATATACAATGGAAATTTATTGAATTATTAAACAATATAAACTAAACTTAATATTAAGGCAAAAATAAATTAATCAAAGGGGGGAATTTATGAATAATTTATTAAACCCGTATAAGAATTTACCAAAAGAAATATACATACTATTTATAGGGAAAATAGTAAACTCAATAGGTGCTTTTGTACATCCTTTAATGTCTTTAATATTAACTCAAAGAATTGGAATGTCAGCTTTTGAGGCAGGTAAATTTGTAACTTTACTTGCGATTTGCCAAGTACCTTGCATGTTACTTGGAGGAAAATTAGCAGATTCAATAGGTAGAAAAAAAGTTATAGTAATCTTTCAAAGTTTAGGAGCTGCTATGCTTATAATTTGTGGCCTAATGCCTACATCAGTATTAACTGCAAATATGATGATATTATCTTCTTGTTTTTATGCCTTATCTTCGCCAGCCTATGATGCATTAAATGCAGATTTAACAAACGAATCTAATAGAAAAGAGGCTTACTCTTTATTATATATGGGAGTTAACATAGGATTTTCTGTAGGTCCTATACTAGCAGGCCTTTTATATAAAAACTACCTACCTTTAATATTTATAGGAGATGCAATAACTACATTAATAGCGCTTTTATTATTAATAGTAAATATAAAAGAAACTAAAGGTAAAATTAACACGGATAGTGTTATAGCAGAAATAGAAGAAGATGAATACACTCATAAACCAACTATCAAAGTACTTTTCCAAAGACCTATATTAATTTTATTTCCAATAATTATGTTACTATATCAACTAGTTTACTCTCAGTGGGGATTTTCTTTGCCACTTCAAATGGGAAATATCTATGGAGTAGATGGAGCTAGATTATACGGATATTTAGGAGCTTTTAATGCATTAATAGTAATTACAACAACGCCACTATTAACTTACAAGACAAGTAAATCAAATTCAATAAATATTATGGCTATTGGAGGAGTGTGCTATGCAGCTAGTTTTTTAGTGTATGCCGTATCGAAAAATATGTTGTTATTCTTATCTGCTACTTTTGCACTGACAATTGGTGAAGTATTAGTTGCAATAAATAGTTCGGCTTTTATAGCAAATAATACTCCAGCATCTCATAGAGGTAGAATTAGTTCAATAATACCCATCGTATCTGGAGCAGGGTATGCATTTGGTCCTATGATAGTGGGAAAAGTCATAGATATAAAAGGAATTTTTGTAGCTTGGGTAATAGTAACCATTATTGCTTTAATTGGTTCAATAGGAATGTTTCTATTGAAAAAACTTAAAAATGTGAACCACTCATATTATAGCCAAGAAGCATATGGTAGAAGAGAATAAGTAATTATAAAAAACTATATCTTATTATAAGGTATAGTTTTTTGCTATAGTCGTACGATTATAAAAAAAAATAAAAAAACGTTCATTAAATATTGAAAATAAATAAAAAACTGGTATAATTGAAAGAGTAAATGACGAATTATAACATAAAAATATAAAAATTGGTTCGATGTAGGGGGATTAATATGACGGATAAAAACTCAGTTATATATCAATTAGATGGAAAAGCAAAATTAAGTCAAGCAATACCATTAGGATTACAACATATATTAGCAATGTTTGTAGGAAATGTAACTCCGCTTATAATAATAGCAAATACTCTTAGTATGGGATTAGAAGACAAAGCAGCTTTAATTCAGAGCACAATGCTTATTTCAGGACTAGTAACTTTAATTCAATGTTACAAAATAGGACCATTTGGTGCAAGGCTTCCAATAGTAATGGGTACAAGTTTTAGTTTTGTGCCAGTAATTACAGCAGTAGGAATTAAATATGGATATGAAGGTGTTTTAGGTGCTTGTTTAATCGGAGGATTTATACAAGTAATGTTGGGACAGGTTATGCAGAAATTAAGAAAGTATTTCCCACCAGTAGTTACTGGAACTGTAGTTTTAGCAATGGGCATATCTCTTTTACCTACAGGAATTAATTATTTTGCGGGGGGATTTGGAGCATCTGATTTTGGCTCAGTATCTAATTTAATACTAGGAACTATAGTATTATTAACAGTATTAATATTTAATCAGTATACAAAGGGAATAACAAGTATAGCTTCTATACTTATAGGTCTTATAGTTGGTTACATAGTAGCGATACCAATGGGGAAAGTAGATTTTTCTCAATTAGTAAGCATGTCAATGATTTCAGTTCCAATGCCTTTAAGGTTTGGATTTGAATTTCATATAGATGCAATATTTGCAATATCATGTATGTATATGGTTTCGGCAGTAGAAACAGTAGGTGATACTACGGCAATAGCAACTTGTGGAGTTGGTCGTGATGCTACGGATAAAGAGTTATCTGGTGCCGTTATGGCTGATGGTGTAGGTGGTATATTAGGAGCATTATTCTCTGTATTACCGACAACCTCATTTGGTCAAAATGTAGGTATAATAGCAATGACTAAAGTAGTAAATAGAAATGTAGTTGCAACAGGAGCTGGATTCTTGATATTAGCAGCTATATTCCCTAAATTTGGAGCAATAATATCTTTAATGCCAGCAAGTGTTTTAGGTGGTGCAAGTGTTATGATGTTTGCTATGATTGCTGTTAGTGGTATAAAATTGATAACTTCAGAGCCGTTAAATAATAGAAATAGTACAATCGTGGCGTTAGCACTTGGGATAGGTGTTGGGTTATCATTTGTACCAGGAGTATTAGCTAATATGCCAGAATCAATACAACTTATATTTGGAGATTCAGGATTAGTACTTGTAGCTTTGATAGCGGTTACTTTAAATATAGTATTACCAAAAGAACAAAATAAAAATGACATAGTATTAAACGTTGCAAAATAGAACATAAAATATCTTAATCAATAAAACCTTCACTAAATGGGAAGGTTTTTTGTTGAACTATAACACTTAATCTAGTAATAATTCATAAATAGAATATAAGTAAAAATGTTTGGAGGAGTAGAAGTGAATAAATATAAAATTAGAAGAGATAGTAAGGTTAAATAATTTTAACGGACAAAAAATAACAAAATATGACACGACAATAGAATATAATCATTACTATATATTGAAAAAATAAATTAAGGAGATGTTTATATGGAATCATCTATTCAAACAATAGCAAGTAACACATTATTAATAATATTTGCAGTGGTAGCTCTGACAGGTATTGTTTGCAGTAAAATAAGTGAAATTATAAAAATACCTGATGTAGTATTATTTTTAATTGCAGGTATTTTTATTGGGCCATCGCTTTTTAATTTTATAGATATAAGTAAATACCAAGTTGAGAATCAATTAATATTAACTTTTGGTTCAGCATTTATACTTTACTTAGGTGGAAAAGAAATAAGTTTAAAAGTACTAAAGGATGTAAAGATAACCGTTGTTTTATTATCGACTGTAGGGGTAGTAGTATCAGCATTTATAGTTGCTCAAATTGTAGGGTTAACATTTGAAGTATCATTTATGACTTCATTATTAATTGGTTCAATAGTAGCATCTACAGATCCGGCAACTTTAGTTCCAATTTTTAATCAGGTTAAGATAAAAGATAAAGTAAAGCAAACTGTTATAAGCGAATCAGCTTTTAACGATGCAATAGGAGCTATATTAACATCAGCAGTATTAACTATAATATTGTCAGGTGAATTTTCATTAACAGAGAATATTTATCAACTAGTAATTATGGTAGGAGTAGGAGTAGGAGTAGGAATGGCTACAGGAATTTTACTTTTAAAATTAGTTAATGATCAACCTTACGGAATCTTTAAAGATTTTGCACCAATTATATCTATACTTTCAGTAATAATATCTTATCAAATAGCTATAAAATTTGGTGGAAGTGGATATATGGCTTGTTTTATAGTAGGTATTATTACAGGCAATAAGAAAAACTTTAGAGTTTGGCTATCACAGAAATCTTATGACGCAGACTGTTATGTAGTAGAAACATTAGGAACCATTTGTCGTATGACAATATTTGTAATACTAGGTACACAAGTAGATTTAGTTATATTAAGTAAGTACCTTATACCATCATTAATAGTTGTATTGGGATTAATGTTTGTTGCAAGACCGATAAGTGTACTAAGTTGTGTTTTATTTGATAAGAAGGCTAAATGGAACAAAAATGAAATATTATTTATGATGTGGGTAAGAGAAACAGGAGTGATACCTGCAGCATTGTGTGGTATTATTTCGGCAATGAAAGTACCTGGATATGAAATGATTTCATCAATTGTGTTTATGTCAATTTTAATTACACTAATAGTACAAGGAAGTACTACTAAGTTAGTAGCAAAAAAACTGGGCCTTTTAGATGAAGAGGCAAAGGAATGCAAAAATATTTCAGTTAAAATATAAAATTATAAGGTACCCTGTAGTATAAAGTATCATATTAAGAATAAATATCTATAAATAAGATGATTTCTATAACTTTAGAAATCATCTTATTTAAATTTAATCAATGTATATAGTCAATATAATGAACAAATATAGTATACTTTTAATAGCAGTGTTTTGTTTTGTAGGACAATAGTATATATACTGTAAAGTTAAAAGTATCAGGAGGTTGGAATGATAAAAAAGGTAATAACAAGATTTATAAGATTATTTGTAGGATTATTTGTATGCGCTCTGTCTATAGTGTTTATGGTAAATGCTAATTTAGGGCTATCTCCATGGGATGTACTTCATCAAGGTATAGCTGATAAAGTAGGGATAACAATGGGTACTGCATCTATATGCGTAGGTGTTGTAATAGTAATAGCAGATGTTTTATTGGGAGAAAATGTAGGCTGGGGAACTATTCTTAACATGATATTTATCGGTTTATTTTTAGATTTAATATTGTTTAGTAATATAATACCTATTTCAAACAATTTAATAATGGGAATTATAATGTTATGTATAGGAATGATATTAATGGGAATTGGGATGGTATTTTATATAGGAAGTGGATTGGGTAGTGGACCTAGAGATGGTATGATGGTAGCGCTTCAAAAAAGAACCAACAAGCCTGTAAAATTAATAAGAGGAATAATGGAATTAGGAGCTCTAATAGTTGGATACTTTCTAGGTGGTAGTGTTGGAATAGGTACACTTATAACAGCAGTAGGCTTAGGGTATTTTATACAGGCTATATTTAAAATATTTAACTTCAGAGGGGAAAATATTAAGCATAGATTTATAGTAGATGATATAAATTATTTTAAACTACAATTAAATAAAAGTGAAAAATTGCAAGTTGAAGATAGTAAATAAGTTATATAAGGATAGAATCAAAGATAATATAGAAATAGTAAAATTAATATAACAAAGATAGTAACATTTTAAAAGAAATAGTAATATAATGATTAAAAAATAAAAATATAGGAAATGATAAAAAATAAAGTATTTTAAATATTTAGAAAATTATTGCAAAAACAAAATAAGTAACCTATAATTTATTTAAATTTATAAATAAAAAATACAGTGAAAAAGAGAGTAGATTCTATGTAGATTTATAGAGAGCAAAGGATGGTGGAATCTTTGCATGAAGCTTGAATTGAAGAACACTTTGGAGTAGCTAGCCGAACCTGCAAAAGCAGTAGTAGACCTAGACGCAATCTCAGCGTTAAAGGAGAAAAAGTATCAATATTATTTATTTAATATTCGTATTTTTTCTAAAGTTGGACTTTTAAAAGTCAACTAGGGTGGTACCGCGGATAATCCGTCCCTATACATTTGTATAGGGGCGTTTTTTATTTTTGAAAAAATTATTAATGAGAGGGTAGTGATGTTCTATGAAGAGAGTATTTATTGAAGAAATAAAAGCTTCGGAGGAAGAAGTTTTACTTAAAGGATGGGTTCACAAAATAAATGATTTGGGAAAAATTATCTTTGTTAAATTGAGAGATAAGTCGGGAATAGCTCAATTAGTTTGTACAAAAGAGCAAATAGAAGATATTAGATTAGAAACTGCTATAGAGGTAAAAGGTAAAGTAAAAGAAAATAAAAAAGCACCCAATGGAATTGAGGTAGAGGTAAATGAAATAAAAGTTATATCAAAAACTTACTATGAAAAGTTGCCATTTGAAATAAATAGTTTTAAGGACAAAACAGCACTTGAAACACAACTGGACCATAGGACTATAGCTCTTAGAAGACCAAAAATTAGAGCAATTTTTAAGGTTCAAAGTGAAATTGAAACAGCCTTTAAGGATTTTCTAAAAAATAAAAAATTTGAACAAATTCATACAGCTAAAATTATAGATTCATCAACTGAAGGTGGCTCAGAGATGTTTACTATAAATTACTTTGATAGAAGAGCATTTTTGGCACAAAGTCCTCAGTTCTATAAACAAATGATGGTAGGTGCTGGTTTTGAGAGAGTATTTGAAGTAGGTCATGCATATAGAGCAGAACTTCATAATACATGGAGACATTTAAACGAATATGTAAGTTTAGATGTGGAGATGGGGTTTATAAAAGATGAATTTGAATTAATGAACTTAGAAGAAGAATTTATAAACTATTTATATAAACATCTAAAGAATACTTGCAAAAAAGAATTAGAAATATATGAAATAGAATTAACCGATGAAGTCAAAATACCTAGAATTACTTTAAAAGAAGCTCAAGAAATAATATTAGAGAAATACGACAAACAATCTCCAATTGGAAATATTGATGCACAAGGAGAAGTATTAATATCAAAATATGTAAAAGAAAAATATAACTCAGATTATGTATTTTTAACTAAGTATCCAGTAGCTAAAAGACCACTATACACTATGCCAGATGAAATAGATAACACACTTACAAAAAGCTTTGACTTAATTTTTGATGGACTTGAAATTACAACTGGAGGTCAAAGAATAAATGATTATTTCATGATCAAAGAAAATATAATAAAATTCGGATTAAAACCTGAAGATTTTGAGTTTTATACAGAAACCTTTAAATATGGAATGCCTCCGCATGGTGGA
The DNA here is from genome assembly GCF_051659545.1 of Romboutsia sp. Lineage (GTDB taxonomy): Bacteria > Bacillota > Clostridia > Peptostreptococcales > Peptostreptococcaceae > JBOFOR01. Next base: position 20,080 of record NZ_JBOFOR010000179.1, read on the forward strand.
TTTGCAATAGGTCTTGAAAGATTAACTATGAAAATATTAAAACTTTCAAATATTAGAGAAGCAACATTAGTACCAAGAGATATGAAAAGATTAACTCCATAAATTTAAGTATTATATAGAAAGGGTGAAAATAATGAGTATAAATATAGAAAATGTTAACTATATTGCAAAATTATCAAAATTAAAATTTGAAGAAGATGAGGCTAGTGTATTTGCAAAAGAATTTGAAAATATATTAGAACAATTTAAAATTTTAGATGAAATGAACTTAGATAATGTAGCTGAGATTAGATTATCAGTAGCAGTTATTAGGAAAGATAATGCTAAACCATGTGAAATAGAAGAATTATTTAGCAATGTAAAGTCTGTAAGAGATACTTATATAGAAGTACCAAAAATTATTGAGTAGGGGTGTTACCATGAGCATAGAGATAAGTATAAAAAAAATGGTAGAAGGTATAAAAGGTGGAAGCTTAAAAAGTGAAGATATAGTATCTAATTTTTTAAAAAATATAAAAGAAAAAGAAGATAGCATAAATGCATTTTTATATCTACAAAAAGATAAATGTATAAAACAAGCTAGGGAAATAGATGAAAAAATCAAAAATGGAGAAAAAACAGGTAGATTAGCAGGGATTCCTATTGCTATAAAAGATAACATTTGTACAAAAGGAATAAAAACAACTTGTGCATCAAAAATGCTTGAAGATTTTATGCCTCCATATGATGCAACCGTTATAAAGAAATTAATGGAAGAAGATGCAATAATAGTAGGTAAAACTAATATGGATGAATTTGCAATGGGGTCATCTACAGAAAACTCAGCTTTTAAAGTAACTAAAAACCCAATAGATGAAACTAGAGTACCAGGAGGTTCTTCAGGAGGTTCTGCAGCAGCAGTTTCTGCTAATATGGTACCTTTATCATTAGGTTCTGACACAGGTGGTTCTATAAGACAGCCAGCATCATTTTGCGGAATTGTCGGTATGAAGCCAACTTATGGGTTGGTATCTAGATTTGGACTTGTTGCATTTGGGTCTTCTCTAGATCAAATAGGTCCATTCTCAAAAACTATAGAAGACAATGCCTACTTATTAAATATTATAGCAGGAGAAGATAAATACGATGGAACTACTGCTAAAGGTTTAGAAAAAGTAGATTATACGAAAAGCTTAGGTGAAAGTATATCTGGAATGAAAATAGGAGTGCCAAAGGAATTCTTTGAAGAAGGATTAGATGAAGAAATAAAAGCTTGCGTAATGAAAAATATAGAAAATCTAAAAGAACTAGGTGCAGAAGTTGAGTATTTTTCACTTCCAATCTCTAAAGATGGTCTTGCTCCTTATTATGTAATTTCATCTGCAGAAGCAAGTTCTAACCTAGCTAGATATGATGGAATAAGATATGGATACAGAGCTAAAGATTACAGTGATATAGATGAGCTAATAGAAAGTAGTAGAAGTGAAGCTTTCGGTAAAGAAGTAAAAAGAAGAATAATGCTAGGTACTTACGTATTATCATCAGGATACTATGATGCATATTACAATAAAGCACAAAAATTTAGAATTAAGCTAAAATCAGATTTTAAAAAAGTTTTTGAAAAATATGACTTAATTATAGGTCCCACTTCTCCAGTACTTCCATTTAAAATAGGTGAAAAAATGAGCGACCCAACTGCAATGTATTTAGCGGATATTTATACAATAAATATAAATCTTGCGGGAGTTCCTGCTCTTTCTATGAATGGAGGTTATAGTAAAGAAGGACTTCCAATAGGTATTCAATTAATAGGAAATTACTTTGGAGAAAGTGAAATATATAAAGTAGCTCATTGTTTAGAGAAAAAGCTATTTATGAAAGAGGTGTAAAAATGGCTAGTTATGAAACAGTAATCGGATTAGAAATACACTCAGAACTACACACTAAAAGTAAAATATTTTGTTCTTGCCCAACTACTTTTGGAGCAGAGCCAAATAAAAATACATGTCCTATATGTTTAGGACTTCCAGGAACGCTACCAGTATTAAATGAAGAGGTTATAAATCTAGCAATAAAAGCAGGTATGGCTTTAGATTGTACTATAAATAAATACAACAAAATGGATAGAAAAAACTATTTTTATCCAGATTTACCAAAGGCATATCAAACCTCACAATATGATTTACCAATATGCTCAAATGGACTTGTAAAATTTGATTTTGAAGGAAAAGAAATTAAAGTAAGAATCAATAGAATACACATAGAAGAAGATGCAGGAAAACTTGTACATTTAGAGAATGAACCATTTTCTTTAATAGATTACAATAGAGTAGGAGTACCGCTAATAGAAATAGTAACAGAGCCAGATTTACGTTCTCCTAAAGAAGCAGTAGCATTCTTAAAAGTATTAAAAGGAGTATTAGAATATGGAGAAATATCAGATTGTCGAATGGAACAAGGTTCACTAAGATGTGATGGAAATATATCTATAAGACCTGTAGGTCAAGAAGAATATGGAACTAAAGTAGAACTTAAAAATATAAACTCTTTTAAAGAGCTTCAAAAATCTTTAGAAAAAGAACAAAAAAGACAAATAGAGCTTTATACATTTAATGAACAGCATAAAATAAAGCAAGAGACAAGAAGATGGGATAGTGCTAAGGCTAAGACACTACCAATGCGTTCTAAGGAAGAAGCACATGATTATAGATATTTTCCAGAGCCAGATTTAACACCTATAATAATAAAACAAGAACAGATAGATAATATAAAAGATAATTTGCCAGAAATGCCAGCTAAAAAGATTGAAAGATTTGAAAATGAATATGGATTAGCAACAAATGAAGCTCAAATAATCGTAGCTAGTAAATCTTTAGCTCATTTTTATGAAAATGTTGTAGCCTATGAAGTATCTCCAAAAACTACTGCAAATTGGATACTTAGCGATATACTAAAAATATTAAATGCAAAAAACTTAGAAGCGGATGACATAACTATGGATCCTAAATATCTAGCTGATTTAATTAAAATAATAGAAAAAGGTAAAATAAGTAATACAGTAGGGAAAGAAATTTTAACTGAAATATTTGAAAGTAATAAAAGTCCAGAAACTATAATTGAAGAAAAAGGACTTGGACAAATAAATTCATCTGAAGAATTAGAAAAATTAGTAGATGAGGTTTTAGCTAAAAATCCTAAATCTATTGAAGATTTTAAAGCTGGTAAGCAACAAGCAACACTATTCTTAATGGGTCAAGTAATGAAGGCTAGTAAAGGAAAAGCAAATCCACAAATTGCTAAAAAGTTAATAGATGATAAATTGTTAGCATTATGTGTATAAATACTTTTATAAAATACTATTGATAAAATTCTAATTAAATTTTAATATTACTTTAAGGCAATATTTATTTTTATATTGTATTATTAAGGTATAATGATATAGTCAATAAATATAACATACACAAAAGAAAATTTATTTAGAAAGGAAATAGCATGGAGATAAAAGTATTAATAGAACAGTTTATAATAAACTATGGGTTGATAAGTATTTTTATAATAGTAGCACTAGAATACGCTAATATACCGTTGCCTAGTGAAGTAGTATTACCACTTGTAGGGATATTAGCTTTAAGGTATGATATGAACTTACCATTGGTGATTTTAGTAACTATTCTAGGTGGTATATTGGGATCTATAATAAACTATTACTTAGGTTATAAATTTGGTCAGCCACTAGTTTCAATAATAAAAACAAAATATCCTAAAAGTAAAAAATCTATAAGTGCATCTTACAAATGGATGGCTAAATATGAAAAAATATCTGTAATGTTATCTAGAATAGTTCCTTTAGCTAGGACTTTCATATCTATAATTGCAGGTGTTGCAAAAATGAATGTATACTCATTTGTTATGTATTCTACAATCGGAATAGCTATATGGAATACCATTTTAGTATTAATGGGATATATAGTTGGGGAAAATATTCACTTAATAAGTAGTTTGCTGACAGAGTATTCAATAGCAGTAGTTATAATATTAATAATAGGAATAATATGGTACATTAAAAAAATAAAGTTTAGTAATAGGAAATAATAAAGGGAGTTGAGTACAAAAGACAACTCCCTTTATTATTTGATTGAAAACTAAATAGATTAATAAAAATATTGTATGTATAAACTTTATTAATATATATTTTTGATTAGGAATTATTTTTTAGCATTTTGTTTACTATTATTTAAATCTACGGTGTTTTGATTTGGATAAGCATTATTAGTGTTAATAACTCTAAAATTTATCAAATCTGTGGTTTCACTATCTGTATTTTCATTAATTTCAATACCGTCTAAAATTTCTTGATACTGATCATCTAAATTATTTAAAAAGGATAAATCATCTTTTTTATATTTATTGTTTTTGCTCATAATATACCTCCTTTTATTAAATATATATTTAGTATTTCTAAAAAAAAAACATATATGTAGAAGAATAAAAATAAATCTACTTGATATTAAAAAACAATGATGATAAAATAATTAAGGTTTCAGTTTGATTTTAAAAAGAATTATAAAAAAATATAAAATGTCGAAGAAAATAAAATATAATAAAACTAGCAATATATATTTAACACATAAACCTTTTTAAAACTGTAAATATTAAAACTGATAATACTAAATAGATAGAGGATGATAATATGACAATATTAATAAATGTTCTAGGTATAGCAACTTTGATAGTGGGATTATATATTTTTTCAGCTAACAAAAAATACATAGACAAAAAAATGATATTAAAAGCTTTTGTAATTCAATTTGTATTAGCTTTTTTACTGGTAAAATTCCCATTAGGAAGAGTTGTGCTAGGGTGGGTATCTGATGTAGTAACAAATATACTAAGCTATGGAATGGTAGGATTAGACTTTATTTTTGGATCTTTATCAAATGCAGGTGCTCCAACAGGATTTGTATTTGGGGTTCAAGTTTTAGGTAATATAATATTTATATCAGCATTAGTAGCAGGTCTTTACTATTTAGGCGTTATAGGTGCCGTAGTTAAGGTTATAGGTGGAATTATAGGTAAAATATTAGGGACTAGTAAGGTTGAAAGTTTTGTAGCTGTTGCTAATATGTTTTTAGGTCAAACTGAATCGCCAATACTTGTTTCAAAATATTTAGGTGGTATGACTGAAAGTGAAATAATGCTAGTTTTAATATCTGGTATGGGAAGTATGTCTGCAACGGTTCTTATGGGATATGCAGGTATGGGGATTCCTATGGAATACCTTCTAATAGGAGGAGCATTAGTTCCATTAGGTAGTATAATAGTATCCAAACTTATGTTACCAGAAACTGAAATCGATAAAAGTTTAGCTTTAGATGAAGCAGCAACTAGTACAAGTGAAGGAATAAATATAGACAATAAGGGCGACAATGCAAATCTTATAGCTGCAATATCTCAAGGTGCAGGAGACGGTCTTAATATGGCATTAGGAATAGGTGCATCTCTTATAGCTATAATATCTTTAGTTGCATTAGTAAATGGAGCATTAGGAGTCGTAGGATTATCTTTAGAGCAAATATTATCATATTTATTTGCGCCAATAGGATTCTTAATGGGATTACCAAAGCAAGATATACTGACGGCTTCTCAGCTTTTAGGAAGTAAGTTAGTTCTAAATGAATTTGTTGCTTTTGGTCAATTAGGTGAGATAATAAATAGTTTAGACTATAGAAGTGGGTTAATGATGGCTATATCTCTTACAGGATTTGCAAATATATCTAGTATGGGTATATGTATAACTGGGATATCAGTATTCTGTCCTGAAAAAAGAAATCAATTAGCTAAGTTAGCATTTAGAGGAATGTTAGGTGGATTCTTTGTAAGTGTATTAAGTGCTTTAGTAGTTGGTTTAATAGTAGCATTATAAAATAATTTGTCAACAATAAAATTGATTATTCAAAAAGCGTGCTAGCTATAGCACGCTTTTTTCTTTTAGAATAGTTTATAGTTTAGTGAGTAGTAAGAATATTAAAAGACATTTAATAATATATATTTATAAAAGTACAAATTGATAGGAGAGGTAAATATTGAATATATTAAAAAATAAATTAATTAATATGGCAATTATTACACTAATAGTAGGAGGTTTAAGTTTTTTTATATATAATAAACAAAATAATACTGAACAGTTAATAATGGGTGGAAGATATTACCTTGAAGAGTTAAATAAGTATGATAAGGAAGTGGATAATTCAAGTAATACAAATGATTTAGAAAAGTATTTTAGACCATCTAAATTGCCAATTATAAATAATAGAAACTATACTATTGGTGATGTTTACGATAAAAAACCTACAGAGATTAATATATCAAAGGAAGTATTAAAAACTCCAGAAGATACTATAATAAATTATTTTAGTGTATTAAGAGAAGCAGCAAATCCCTTAGAAAGTAAAAATACAGGGTGTGGAACTATAGGAGAAGCAAATAGACCTTACCCTATAGCCTATAATTTTTTGACAGATTCCTATAAAAAAGATACAACTTATTATGAATACCTTAAATCTTTTGAAAATATATTACGTACAAATTTAATAAAATTAGAGCAAGTTCCAACAGATAAAGAGCACTTAAATAACTTGAAATACTTCGTAGAAGTAGAAACTATTCAAGGTTCTGACTCTGGAGTAGGGTATTTTGCATATTACTATGGATATGTTTATTTAACTGAAGAGAATAATAAATATAAAATTGACTATATAGATTATTATGGAGAAAATTACTTATGTGCTCCATATCATGGTTGGGCATATGATGCAGAAATGTCTGTTGATATTAGGTATGGTGGCTGGTGCAATTTAATAAAAGAAAGACATCCTACAGAAGTAGATGGATATAAGAAACAAGTTAAGTTTTTGGGTAATGATGGAAATGAATATATGATATTATTTTATGAGTTAACTAATGGTACAGATGAAGAAATAGCTCAGTACAAAAAAGATGAAAATGGAAAATGGATAAATATAAATTTAGATCCTAAAAAGTGCTTAGATAAAAAAACTTCCTAATTAATAGGAAGTTTTTTACGTTTAAGCAAATTATATTACCTTAAAAACTTTAGATAAGCTACTATGTATAATTAATATTAAGATACTTAGTGAGTATAAAAAAAGTTTTTGAGCAACGGTTAGAGCTGGTGGCGAAATTAGAAAAGCGAGTTTTTGTTTGTATTTAAGAAAAATTATATTAAATTTAATAAATCTATTGGCAAAAAATAAAAATATAATTGTAATTCAAGTGTATTATATGTACAATACACTTAAAGGTGTATTACTGGTATAATACATTAATACGGAGGTGAATGTATGAACTTTATACCTAATGACAGAGAACCTGTATATCTTCAGATTATAAGATACATAAAACAACAAATAGTAATAGGAAATTTAAGTCCAGGAGATGTGATTCCTTCTAGAAGAGAAATGGCAGTAAAGATAAAGGTAAATCCAAATACAGTACAAAAGGCATATAAGGAGATGGAGGATATGGAAATTATAACTACAGTTAGAAACTATCAAAGTACTATAACAACAAATAATGAAACCATAACTAAAATAAGACATGAACTTATAAATGAGTCTTTAGAAATTTTTATAGAAAATATGAAATCAATAAATGTAGAAAAAGAAGAAATATTAGAGATTATAAGTGATAGATATTAAAAATTATATATTAGGGAGAAAAAGTTATGATAGAAATAAAAAATGTAACTAAGATATATAAAAAATTAAATGCTCTTGATGATATATCTTTTAATATAAAAGAAGGTAAAATCACTTGCATATTAGGAATAAATGGGGTTGGAAAATCTACTATTTTAAAGGTAATCTGTGGTCTTATAAAGATTGATAGTGGAGAAATTCTTATAGACAATGAAAAAATAAATCACAAAATTTATAATAAGTTGGCTTTTGTACCAGATATAGATAATCATTTTACGCAACTTACAATAAAAGAAAGCTTTGAATTTATGAAAGAATTTTATGAAAACTGGGAAGATGAAAAAGCCTATGAAATGCTAGAAATGTTTAATTTAACTGAGGATAGATTAATATCATCTTTATCAAAAGGAAACAAAGCAAGGGTTAAAATAATTTTAGGATTTGCTCAAAATGCTAAATATACACTTTTAGATGAGCCTTTTTCAGGAATAGATATTTTTAAAAGAGAAGAATTTATTGGGGTAATGGCAAAGTACATGAATGAGGATCAAAGTATAATTATTACTACTCATGAGATAAGTGAAATTGAAATGATGGTAGATGATGTAATTATAATAGATGAGGGCAAGGTTGCTTTTAGCTTTAATGCAGAAGAAACTAGAGAAATTGAAGGCAAGTCTATTGTAGATAAAATGAGGGAGGTATATAGGGGTGAATAAAATATTAACTTTATATTACATAGAATTTAAAAGAATATACAAATTATTCTTTGGTTTACTCGGATTTTTATTTGTTGGAAACCTAGGAATTCTAGGATTAAATATATTTAGAATATTAAGTAATGAAAAGATTAGTACTAATACAAAATTTAGTTTAGCAAAATTGAGTACGCCAAATATAAGAAGATTATTACTTGAGTATGAGCTGAAAAACATATATTATTTCACAAATTTATTATTGGGATTAGCAGTAATTTTTGTACTAATATATGCAATAGCTATATGGTATAGAGATTTTGTAGGAAAAAGTAAGACTTCTTACACCTTATTTATGTTACCTACAAACAGATTTAATATCTACATAGCAAAATTAATAACAATAGTAGTTATGATATATGGAGTAATGTTAACGCAAATATTATGTTGGGGTGTGGAGTTGGTTATAATAAGCAGCTTATCCAAGCTTAAAATACCTCAGATGATTTCTGTATTTACGAGAGGAGTATTACTTAGTGGAGATTTACGTTTAATACAAACCTACTTTATGGACTTTTTTATGATAAATTTAGTTGGTGTAATATTAGCTGTAATAGTAATTTTCACAGGAGTAATGATAGAGAGGGCATATAAGAAAAAAGGGATAATCTTAGGGGTTATGTATATAGGATTATCTATATTAATATATTGTGTATTAATAAGTCTATCAAATTATTCAGATAGATTCTTATTAGCTCATAGTATTTACTATATTTTACTATTTGCACTATCAATTAAAATATCATATCAGCTTATAACAAATAAAGTTTATATGTAGGAGGGAAAGTATGAACAAAAAGTTAGCAAAAACTATACTAGCAGTAACTATTACTTCTATGGCAGTAATTATTGTTTCACTTGAAATATTTAATAAAGAAGATTACAAACTTATAGATATAAATGGAAATAAAGAAGAAATAGAAGATATGGTAGTAGCATATCAAGAAAGACAAGGGCTTTACAAAACTACTCAAGTTAATATATCAAAAGACAATATAGATGTTGAGAATTATTGTAAAGAAATGCCTAGAAACCTTAGCTTATCAAGTTTTAATAAAAATAATAGAGATGTATTAGAAACTGCATATTATGAAGAGGGTTCATATAAAGATGATAAATCTATCATTAATATACAGGTAGACATAGACTATGACTATTATAAATTAGATACTAAAAAGATAAAATATGAAGCATATATCAAAGAAAAAGATTTAGAAACAAACAAGACAATAGAGAAAATAATATCTTTAGAGTCTAACTTTGAATATCATCAAGATGCTGATATTTGGAACTTTGCTGCACCAATAAAATATAATGGTGAAGTATACCTAGCTATGACCTCGACTATGAAATCTTCAACAACAGATGAAGTAGAAGATGATTCAAAAACAGGATGCTTTATTGAAATATATAAACTAGATATGAAAAATAAAACCTCACAAATAATATTTAGTGAAAGAGTATCAGAGCCATCACAAGAGTACAATATTAATGGAGTATTTGTAAATAAAAACTCATTTTATTTTATAAAAGAAATAAGAGATAAAAATGAAATAAATGTAAAAAGTGAATTATTAGAATATGATTTAGAAACTAAAAAACTTACGTCTATAGAAATGTTTAAAGATGATTTATACTATAAAGATTTTAATGATTTATCATACGAAAGTAGAAATAGTGATGTAAGTGGAAGATCACCATTTAGATACCAACTAGAAGACAATAAAGTTAACTTTATAAAAAACATATATGATAGTAGTAAAAAAGAAATAAATATATATATAAATACTATGGATTTAGAAACTAAAAATATTATTTATGACAATGAAAAGTACACTATAAAATTAGATAATCCTAGCTTTAAATATAAAATAGAAGATGTTAATAACTATGGAATTAGGAAATTTAGGAATATAAACGATAAACTTTATATAGTATTATCAGCTTATTCTGATGGAAATTCAATAATAAGCCCAACTTCAAGTACAAACTATTTATTTATAGTAGATGAAGAAACTAAGGAAACAGTATACATTGGAGAACTACCAAAAGAAAAAGGTGAGTATGAAAATATTAGCATTTTAAAGGAAGATGAATTGTAAAAAAATATATAAAGTCCAATGATTAAAATCTAATCGTTGGATTTTTTTGTGAACAATATTATGCTATATTTATAGATATAATATAATTGAAGGTGAAAATATGGATATAAAAGAAAAAATAAATTGTTTTCCAAAAACTCCTGGGATATATATGATGAAAGATAAGGAAGATAATGTGATATATGTAGGCAAATCAAAAAGTCTTCAAGATAGAATTAAAAGTTACTTTACAAACTCAAATTCACATTCAAAGAAAGTACAACGTATGGTTAAGGGAATACATGACATAGAAATAATAACCACAGACACAGAATTAGATGCTCTTATTTTAGAATGTGAAATAATAAAAAAGATAAAGCCAATGTATAACAAGCTTATGAAAAATCATGAAAATTATTCTTATATGAAATTAGACCGAAGAATAGAATTTCCTTATATTCAAATTGTAAAGGATATAGAAGATAATGCTATATATTTTGGACCATATACCACAGGGAAAAAGCTAGAAGAAATAAAAAAAATTATTAACGAAGTTTATGGATTAAGGAGATGCAAGAGAATGACAAAGTGTTTTAATTATGACTTGAAAAAGTGTATGGGACCTTGTAGAGATAGTATAAGCAAAAATGATTACAATAAAATTATAGACAACCTTATAACTGATTTAAATGGAGAAACCACTTATATAGCTAAGATACTGCAAAAGGAAATGGAAGAAGAAATAAAAAGGCTTAACTTTGAAAAAGCTCAAGAACTTAAAAATAAGATAGATAAAATAAATAGTCTATTTAAGAAAAGTGAGATTATAGACAATAGTACAAAAGAAGATATACTTGCGTGGATAAAGTTAAATGAAAAACAGTATAAAATTTACACCATAAAAAGAGGAATTTTAATAAAGAGTGAGATTGAAGATATAAACATATTTAAGAATATAGATAAACATAAATACTTAGAAGAAAATTTAAAAAAATATGAAATGCAAAAAATAAATGCAGAAAATGAGGATACAAATGAAAATAATAATGTAGAAAAATATGATATTGATTTTATAAATATTATCTATTCATACATAAGGTATAATAAAGATATAGAGTATATACTAAAATAAACTAATCCAAAAGGGGGAAATTAAGTTATGGGAAGATGTAAGGATGAAATGAAAAAATTAATAAATGGAGAAGTAGAGGAAGTACATATAATTTCAGAAATGGAATTACTTGAAGGAGTAGCTACTTCAGTACAAGTATGGAACTATGATAAAGAAAGTGATGTTTTATCTTACTGTACACTCACTAAATCAAACACTAATAGACCTTATTTTATAAAAATAAAAAATGGAGAAGAGTTTGTAGATAAAAAATACATAGGGGAAAGCTTAACAGACGATGCAAAATTAACCTTAACTACAAAAGAAAAAGCCTTAGAATTATTAGAAAAATTAAAGGTAAACTCTTTACTTTAAAAAGGGGGTATATAAATGACTACATATAAAGAAATTGATTCATTAATGATTGAGTCAATAAAAGATATTTACAGGAAAGAGTCTTGGAGATGGAGAACATATTTAAATAAATTTATAAAATGAATAATAGTAAAATAAATTTTAATTTATAGATTAAACTAGAAACTGAACTTTTTAAAAACTTTAAAGTTTATCATGAGCAAAGGAGGGAGTTGTGTGAGTTGCACCGACCTTGCAGCTTGCCTGCTGGAAGGAAAACTTACACAACTCCCTCCTTTGCGGGATAAATTTTATATTACTATTTATTTCTTATCATTTTACCAAGTACTATAATTTCATGGAAAATCAGAGGTACAGTAGAAAGAAGTATTAAATAAACCCATTCAACTATATGTAATTGAGTAGTACCAAATACAGCTACAAGGAATGGTACTTCTGTAACAGCTATTTGTAATATAAAACCAATCACAAAAGCGGCAATCATCATTTTATTTTCTAAATGATTCATAGAGAATATAGATTTATCTACATTTCTCATACCTATAGCATGGAAAAGTTGAGAAAGTGCTAATACAGTAAAGGCATAAGTCTGGCTATGTTTAAGTACTTCAGGGTCATTCAAAGCAGTTATAAGATTTTCTAAAGTTATACTTAAACCTGAAGCTAATATATTCTTAACAGGTTCAAATACAAAAGCACTAAGAGTTATAGCAGCTATTACAGTACCGTAGAATAAAGTTAAAGTTAAACCACCATTTGCAAAAATACTTTCATTAGGATCACGAGGTCTTTGCTTCATAATATAATCTTTATCATTTTCATCAACACCAAGTGCAAGACCTGGAAGTGAATCTGTAATCAAGTTTACCCATAAGATGTGAATTGCTTTAAGTGGAGAAGCAAGACCACATATTATAGACAAGAACATTGTGATAATTTCACCAAAGTTTGATGAAAGAAGGAAAAGTACAGATTTTCTTATATTAGCGTAAATTCCACGACCTTCGCTAATAGCTTTTTCTATTGTAGCAAAGTTATCATCTGTTAAAACCATATCTGAAGCTGATTTTGCAACATCTGTACCAGTAATACCCATTGCAATACCAATATCAGCAGCTTTAAGTGATGGAGCATCATTTACTCCGTCACCAGTCATAGATACAATGTATCCTTTAGACTTAAGAGTTTGAACAATTAGAACCTTATGCTGTGGAGAAACACGCGCAAATACACATAAGTCATCTATTTTAGTAGCTAACTCTTCTTGAGAGATTAGGTCCAGTTCCATACCAGTCATACATTGCTCAATACTTTCAGCTATTCCAAGTTGTTTGGCTATAGCAAAAGCTGTATCTTTGTGGTCTCCTGTAATCATTATAGTTCTTACACCAGCACCTTTAAAGCTTTTTATTGCAGGTGTTACTTCTTCACGAGGTGGATCTATCATACCAACAAGGCCTACAAAGACCATATCTTTTTCAAAATCTTCATGCTTCTCGTATTTTGCTGAAAGAACTAAAACACGAAGAGCTTGATTAGACATATTTTTAATAGCTTGATTAATCTTACTTAAGTCATTATCTGTAATTGGCCTAACATTATTATTTTCTAATATGTATTTACAGTTAACAAGCATACTGTCAGAAGCACCTTTTGTGTAAGATATTTTATTATCTCCAAATTGATGAACAGTAGACATCATTTTTCTATCAGAGTCAAAAGGTAGTTCATTTACACGAGGTTGATCTTTTTCTAAAAAATCTTTAGTAAGACCAATTTTTATACCCATATCAACAAGAGCAAGTTCAGTAGGGTCTCCAAATCTATCATTGCCTCTTACAGAAGAGTCATTACAAAGCATAAATCCATCTACAAATACTTTATGTTGGCTATAAATCATCTCATTTACTTTTAAAGAGCTTCCGTTAGTAAAACATTCTACCACTGTCATTTTATTTTGAGTAAGTGTACCAGTTTTATCAGAACAAACTATACTTACAGAACCTAAAGTCTCAACAGAAGGTAAACGTCTTACAATAGTATTAACTTTTACTAGTCTTTGAACACCAAGTGCAAGAACTATAGTCACAACTGCAGGCAATCCTTCAGGCACAGCAGCAACAGCAAGAGAAATAGCGGTAATTAACATTTCTACAATGTTTCTATCTTGTAGTATAGCTATACCAAAAAGAGATACACATAAAACAATAGCAATTATACCAAGTAATTTTCCAAGATCAGCAAGTCGTTTTTGAAGTGGAGTAAGAGTGTCTGTACTTTCGTTTATCATTGAAGCAATTTTACCTATTTCTGTATCCATACCTGTGGCTACTACGACCCCTTCACCACGTCCATAGGATACACTAGTAGACATATATGCCATATTTATTCTATCCCCGAGTGGAAGCTCTTCAGATGCCATAAATAAAGCATTTTTTTCAGAAGGAACAGATTCACCCGTAAGAGCAGATTCTTCAATCTTTAAGTTAGAAGAAAACGTAAGTCTAAGATCTGCAGGTATTTGACGACCTGCTTCTAAAAGAACTACATCACCTAAAACAAGATCTTTTGCATCTACCTCTACTTGTTTACCATCACGTTTTACAATAGTTTTAGGCGCAGAAAGTTTTTTTAGTGTTTCAAGTGCATCTTGTGCTTTTCCCTCTTGAATCATGCCTATTACTCCATTAATAAGTACAACAGCAATAATTATGATTGAATCACTTATCTCTTTTAAAGCAAAAGATATTACAGCAGCAACGATTAAGATGTAAATCATTGGTTCGTTAAGTTGACATAAAAACATTTGTAACTTTGTTTTTTTCTTTTTTTCTACGAGTGAATTAGGTCCATCTTTTAAAAGTCTATTTTTAGCTTCCTCGCTGGATAGACCATTATTTAAGTCTACATTAAATTCTTCGGTAGTGCTTTTAATTTGCTTTCGATACATCACTATTCCCCCTTTATAAAATATTTTAAATGATAATTTAGAAGAAGTATTAAAAAAGACTTTTAACAAAATAATTAATTTTGTTAAAAGTCTCGTCAACCATATAGGTGTATAGTCCAGGTCTTAGACCATGAATGTTGAACTATACTTTTTGACTACTCCCTTTTATAATAATAATTGTATGTAATTATATGGATAAAATCAATGACAAAAATATAATTTAAACTAGATAAGCAAAATTTAAGTATGGATAATTGAAGGAATTAAGCAAAATTTGTCGAAATGGATAATATAGAAAATTTTAAGGAGGTACATATGGCTCAAAGCAATAGATTAAATGATACAGTCCAATACCTGTATAATCAGATGTTAAGTGATGGTATTTTAAGAGATAGTTCTTATCAGCAAATACAGTATATACTAGATATAATATCAATGATTAACGACAATAAGATAGATATGCTTCAAGATATAGCTGATAATATAAAGTTATTTGGATATAAAGAAGAAGATTTACTACCTCTATATAGTGTATTATTAAACTCCATAACTAATACACAAAAATTAGTAGAGGCAGACGAATTATTAGAAGAATATAATTAAAATATAAAGGTTTATTATAATGCAGTAATAAACCTTTAGGAGAAAGGGTTAAATATGATAAAACTAATAGCATCTGATATGGACGGAACCTTATTAGACTCAAATAAAAAAATAAATTCAGAATTTATTAGTATATTAAAGAAGCTTAAGTCTAAAGGTATTGTTTTCGCAGCAGTAAGTGGGAGAGATATGATATCTTTAAGACATGTATTTAAAGATATAGATGAAGATATAATTTTTGCATCTAATAATGGAAATTTTATAACTTATAAAGGAGAAGTATTATTTGAAAATTATATAGAAAAAGAAAAAATAGAAAAAATAGCTAAAATAGTGAGACGAAATAGTAAGCACATAACTATCTATAGCGGAAAAAATACAATTTACAGTGAAAGTATAATGCCTGCAATCTTTGGGAGAAAATGGGGACTGAAAATAAATGTCATAAAAGACATAACTAAAATAGAAGACAAGATATTAAAAGTTACTTGCTTTGGAAAGGGAAAAAATGTTCTAAAAAACTTTAAAGCATTAGAAGTTTTAAAAGATGAAGTTATGTTAACCCCATCGGGAACTTATTGTTTTGATATTTGTAAACATGGAGGAACTAAAAAACAAGGTATAAAAATTCTTCAAGAAAAGTTTAATGTAGACTATCAAGAAACGATGGTTTTTGGAGATCATTTAAATGATTTAGAAATGATGAGCTCAGCTTATTATAGTTATGCAATGGAAAATGCCAAAGAAGAGGTTAAAAATAAAGCTAGATTTATAGCTAAAACTAATGATGAAAATGGAGTAATAGAAGCTATAAAAGAGAATTTATTTAGAGAAAAAGCTACAATATAACAAAATAAAGCTTATAACTATACATTTTTAGATAGTTATAAGCTTTATTTGTGGTAGTCTTTAGAATGAAGGTGGAGTTATATCAAATAAAACTTCACACTCTGATTCTTCAATATTTTCTTACTTATAATTAAATATCTCATCGAAAGACTTTGGAAAAATATAAGTTGAAAAAATTAAATTATATTAACGTTTTTAAAATATTATCTATACTGTTATCTAAATTGCTTTCATCAAGTCCGATAATAGGAATATTTAAATTATATTCTTTCATCATATTTAAAAGCTCTTCTATAAATATGCCCATTCCATGAACACATTCAACATCATCTATTTTTTCTTTTAAGTTAGGACAACCACTTAATTCTCCAAACCATAGAGTAGACGAGCAAGTTTTGTTGTAGCCACAGCTTGGGCTCCCATCTATAGCAATTATACCTTTTATATTATAGCCGCTTTTTATATATCCATCAAATTGTATAAGATAAGGTTCTAGCATTATTCTACATTGAGAACGATAAAATTTATTATCAAATTGTTCTTTAGTATGTCCCCATCTTTTAATGCCATACAATAACATTTCAGGGCATGGTAGTTGAATAATACCTATGCCACAATCTATTAATTTTTT
>NZ_JBOFOR010000180.1:0-2452 GCF_051659545.1 Romboutsia sp.
TTTTGTGTAAAAAAAATTATATTATAAGCATAACTATTGCTAGTTGATTTATTTTAGCTAATCTAAATTTTTAGGCAAGTCATAATCGACAGCAGTATACAATATACAAAAACAAAATATAAAAATAGGGGGAATAAAAAATGAAGGGATTAAAGAAAGTATTAAGTTATGGTTTAGCATTAGCATTATCAATATCGTTGGTGGGATGTAGTTCTACAGATAAAACTAAGGAAGAAAGTAAATCGGAGCCAGTTAGCAAATTAGAGCAAATAAAAGAAAATGGTAAGCTAGTACTGGGAACTAGTGGAGGCTATGCGCCCTATGAATTCCACAAAATGATTGATGGAAAAGATACTCTAACAGGATTTGACATAATGTTAGGGGAGGAAATAGCAAAAGAGTTGGGGGTAAAACTTGAATTAGTAGATATGGATTTTGATGGATTATTGGGAGCACTAAATGCAAATAAAGTAGATATGGTATTAGCGTGTATGACTCCAAATCCAGAGAGAGTGAAGAATGCTGATTTTACAGATTTATATTACGTGGATTCAAATGTAGTTATAGTTAAGAAAGGAAATGAAGATAAAATAAAAACTGATGATGACTTAAAAAACATAAAAGTAGGGGTGCAAAGAGGAACTACTCAAGAGGCATTTATAACTAAAACTTTAAAATGCGCTAATGTAACAGCTTTGCCTAAAATACCAGACTTAATGTTAGAATTACAAAATGGTAGAATTGATGCAATTGTAACAGGTAAAAATGTTGCTGCAATAAATGTTAAACAATATGAAGGAACAGCAATTGGAAATTCTACTGTAGGTAAAGGATTGGAAGAGAGCGCAGCTGTAGCATTTAAAAAATCAGATGACAAAGTTGATAACAAAGAACTTATAGATTTAATAAATAAGAAAATAAAAGAATTAAAAGATTCAGGTAAAGCAGATGAAATGATGCAAAATGCGTTAAAATTAGCAGATGGAAAATAATTAAAGACAATAAAATTTAGGGGATGAGGATATGGATTTTAGTTTTTTAACCAATTACTACAGTGTTTTTATAGAAGGTACAAAATTTACAATATTAGTTTCAGCAATAGCTTTAATCTTTGGATGTATAATAGGGATGCTAGTATGTTTATTAAAAATATCAACTAGTAAAATATTAAGAGGCATTGCGACAGTATACATTGAAATATTAAGAGGAACACCAATATTAGTTCAAATATATATACTTTACTTCGGATTACCTCAAATAGGTATAAATTTTCCGGGCATGTTTGGATTTACGAGTGCATTTATTACAGGTGCATTTGGTCTTTCAATAAATTCAAGTGCATATGTAGCAGAGATATTAAGGGGAGGAATTCAGTCTGTAGATAAGGGACAAATGGAAGCGAGTAGATCATTAGGATTAAGTTATTTATCTACAATGGTTCACATTATTGTACCTCAAGGCATAAAAAATGCGCTTCCATCATTAGCAAATGAATTTATTGCCTTAGTAAAAGAATCAGCAATAATATCAATAGTAGGAGTACAAGAAATCATGTTCTCTTCTAATACAGTAAGAATAGCAACATATAAAGCTATGGAGCCGTATATAGTAGCAGCTATAATATACTTTGTACTGACATTTACACTATCTAAATTAGTAGGACTATTAGAAAATAAATTAGCATTATCTAATGGATAGAAATTTATAATCAAGGGGAATGAGATAATATGATTACAATTAATAGTTTAAGCAAATCATTTGGGAAATTAGAAGTATTAAAGAATATAGATTTACAGATTAATAAAGGTGAAATAATAACCATTATAGGTCCTAGCGGTTCTGGAAAAAGTACATTATTAAGATGTATAAATTTATTAGAAGAACCTACAAAGGGAGATATAATATTTGAAGGAATTAATATTTTAGATAAGAAAACTAATATTGATAAAGTAAGACAAAAAATAGGTATGGTATTTCAAAACTTTAATTTATTTCCTCACAAAACAGTAATTGATAATATAACACTAGCACCAACTAACTTAAAAATAATGAGTAAAGAAGATGCCACAAAAAAGGCAGAGTATCTATTAAACAGAGTAGGACTATTAGACAAGAAAGATACATATCCATCTCAACTATCAGGAGGACAAAAGCAAAGAATTGCCATAGCAAGAGCACTAGCAATGGAACCAGACGTAATGTTATTTGACGAACCAACATCAGCCCTAGACCCAGAAATGGTAAAAGAAGTCTTAGATGTTATAAAAGAACTTGCAAATGAAGGAATGACCATGGCAATAGTAACACACGAAATGGGATTTGCAAAAGAAGTAGCAGACAGAGTAATATTTATGGATGAAGGAGTAATACTAGAATCAAACTCCCCAGAAAACATCTTTACAAGCCCACAAAATGAAAGAACACAAGAATTCTTTGAAAAAATCCTAGCCTA
>NZ_JBOFOR010000181.1:0-6272 GCF_051659545.1 Romboutsia sp.
CTAATAGAGGTAATAGATTTATTATTAGATTTTGAATATGTAATATATACAACACATAAGCACCATGAAGAAAAAGAGAGATTTAGAATAGTAATACCATTAAATAAAAAAGTAGACGAAATACAGTATCAAGCCTTAGGTAGAAAAATAGCAGAATCGATTGATATGAATTGTTTTGATGACACAACTTATGACTATGCTAGACTGATGTATTTTCCATCGACTAGTAAAGATGGAGAATTTAAATTTGAACATAAAAAGGGAGAAAGGCTAGATGTAGATTTTTACTTAAATCAATATGAAGACTACAAAGATAAAACAACATGGCCAACTTCATCAAGAGAGCACAAAATAATAAACTTAGAAAATAAAAAGCAGCAAAACCCCTTAGAGAAAGAAGGAGTAATAGGGGCATTTTGTAGAGCTTATAACATACATGAAGCTATAGAAAAGTATCTAAATAAAATATATCTAACTACAGAAAACACTGATAGATATACCTACATAAATGGAACTACAAGTGGAGGGTTAGTAGTGTATGAAGATGGACTTTTTGCTTATTCTTATCATAGTAGTGATCCATGTAAGGATAAACTGTGCAATGCTTTTGACTTAGTAAAAAATCATTATTTTAAAAAACTAGAAGAAAAAGAAGCATTAGTTAAAATGATAGAACTAGTTTCAACAGATAGTAAAGTTTTAGAAATACTATTAAAACAAAGTATAGAAAATGCCAAAAATGATTTTAACCAAGAAGAAAATGAAGAAATAAAAGAAATAAATGAAGAAGTAAAAATAGCTATAGTAAACAATATATCTAATGTAATAGAAGACACAAATAATGAATTTGATAGTAATAATGAGGATGTAAGTGATACAAAAACTGAAAACAAACCTGATATAAATTGGATAACAAAACTTCAAGTAAATAAAAAAGGAAAATTACTAAACACAATAAACAACATAGTACTAATACTAGAAAATGATAAGAAATTAAAAAATAAGATAGCACTAAATGAGTTTTCACATCACATAGCAATAATAGGAAAATTACCTTGGGAATCACAAAAAGAAGTATGGTCAGATAGTGATGATAGTAACTTAAGACATTATCTAGAAACCATCTATAATATAAAATCAAAGGATGCTGTATATGATGCCATTACAGTAGTAGCATCTAAACACTCCTTCCATCCTATTAGAGAATATCTAAATAGAGTAACGTGGGATGGGGTAGAAAGAATAGAAACCTTATTTATAGATTACCTAGGGGCAAAGGATACTTATTACACTAGACAAGTATCGAGAAAAATACTAGCAGCTGCAGTAAATAGAGTATTTGAGCCAGGTGTAAAATTTGACCATATGCCAGTATTTGTAGGTAAAGAAGGTATAGGAAAAAGTCAGATACTAGATAAATTAGGTAAAGATTGGTACTCAGATTCAATAAACACAGTGCTAGGAAAAGAAGCCTACGAGCAATTACAAGGAGCCTGGATAATAGAAATGGCAGAATTATCAGCAGTAAAAAAAGCAGAAACAGAAGCGGTAAAACACTTTGTGTCAAAGCGTGAGGATATTTATAGAGTAGCTTATGGAAGAAGAGTAGAAAAATTTAAAAGACAATGTGTATTTTTTGGAACGACCAACGAAGAAAGCTTCCTTAAAGATAAAAATGGAAATAGACGATTTTGGCCGATAAAAGTAGGAGAAAATCCAAGAAAAAAGATAGTAGGAGAAGACCTAACAAATTATGAAAGAGACAATATATGGGCTGAAGCAGTGATTTTATATAAACAAAAAGAAGGATTAGAACTAACTGGAGAAGCAGCGAAAACAGCCTTAGAAAAACAAAAACAGCATCTAGAAGAAAGTCCAAAAGAAGGAATGATAAGTGAATATTTAGAAATGAAGCTACCTAAAAATTGGTCTAAGATGGACATTCCTGCTAGAAGAAGATATTTAAATGGTGATGACTTTTGTGAATTTGAACAGGCCACAGAGACAAGAGTTAAAGTTTGTGCAATGGAAGTATGGGTAGAGCTATTTAATGGAGATCCAAAACAGTTAACACCGATAAATGCAAGAGAAATTAATGATATTATAAGACGACTGCCAGGATGGAAAAGCTATGATACTGGTTCAGGTAAAATGAGGTTTGGTAGTTTTTATGGACCACAAAAAGCATTTGTTAGAGAAGAAGATTGCTAATTAATAGAGGGAATTTACAGCAAAAACTGTGTCCATGAAGTATAAAAAAGGTATATTTTTAAGGAAAAAACGTGTCTATGGGACCTAAAAACGTGTCCATAAAGCATAAAAATGTGTCTATAGAATACTAAAATATATTCTTAAAAATACTATTAATAAATAAAAAGTTAAAATAATCATAAAAGTGTATCCTTAAAACTTAAAAAACACAGTCTATAGACACACCTAAGGACACACTTACAATAAAGTAATACCAATACTTAAGACTATATTTGTATCTATGTATCTATAAAATACTATATAAATATAACAAAAAAATAAAATAATAAAAAAAATAAAATATACTATATATACGTGTGAGCACAAAGCAAAAGGGGACCATACAGCCCCCTTAACCTACTTAAGATTTAATATGTTTTTGGAAAGTTCATTGATACTATCTGTTAGCAAGGAGAGTTTCCCCTCTATCCTAATGAGTAGGTACATAGATAGAGCAATAGGAAACCCTACATTTGCAATAAGATTAAGTAAACTATCGTCCATAATTTAGATTACAATACTAAATCGTATGGAGTAGTTTCAGTTTGAACCACATTAGCCTCAAGTAAAGCAGCTAAAGGCTCACCATTTGGAGCAAATACATCTTTAGATAGTATCATTGTCATAGCTGTTTTTATCTCGGCCTCACTTAGATTATCCCTTGGATCATCTATTGAAAGAGACACCTTTTTATCTGAGATTGTTTTGAAAGTCATTACTAATCTTTTTTTAACATCCATAAATTATACCCCCTATAATTTTAATTTGACTAAGCTGATAATGTTGAATTATCAATCTTAGCTATTTCAACCAATTGGTGTTTTTGAAGAGAAGTTATCAGATTTCCTACATCAAAAACATCCTGGTCAGTAGCATCTGGGCTTATGCTAGAAAAAGTTCTAGTTTTATAGATTGTTTTGCCAGATACTTGATCAACACCTAAATTAAATTTTAATTTTAATCCACTTGGATTACTTGTTACAACTACTGCCATTGTAACACCCCCTAAAATATTTTTTATAAGCTAGTGCTTATACCTATATAGTACTTAAGAAAAAGTACATGTAGTCAAATTCAAGGTGTAGAACCTTTGTGTAAAAGAAGGAGGAAATTATGAATTTTGAAAGTGAAAAACTAGACGGAATTATAGAAATTGTAGGTATGGAAAAATTTAAAGAACTATGCCGCTTCTATGGTGGACATACTGTGTATTTTCCATTACAGAGAAGTGTAGAAAGAGAGGAAAGGAACAAAGAGATAGTTGGTAAGTTCAATGGAGTAAACTTTGAGAACCTGGCTACTCTCTATGGGATGAGTGTAACTCATGTAAGAAGGATCCTAAAAGAGAATGGTAGGATTTAGGAATATAGTTATTGAAAAAATGTTATAATCAGTTATGTGATTATATTAAACCAAGTATTGGGAAAATAGGAGGATATATGTTATTTAGAGAATTCAAAGATAAAAAAAGCTTTAAAGACATACAAGAAATAGAAATAAATAAAAAAATAAACGTAAGAGGTAGAGAAATATTAATATTAAGCCTAATTAAATATAACGGAGTAAGTAGACTTTGGACATTATGTAAAAACACTACAGACAAAAACCAAATTCCCTACTTTGAGCATAATACCAATAGAGAGACATTCATACAGCACATAGTCCACAATCAATACCCTGTAAATATAAGGAATATGGTCATCCAAAACAAAGTAATAAATTTTGAATCAAGTCAGTCAACACCTTTAGAATACGCTTGTGCAAAAGACCTTCATATAATTGATTACTTCATAGATAATGGATCTATAACTGAAGAATGGGATAATATTAATATTGAAGATATGATATTCACTAGTTATGAACAAAATGAGGATGAAGAATTTGTAAATCTAGATTATAATGAAAAAATTGAAATAACTTTTGAAATAACTGAAGAAATTATAGAAAAACTAATACAACATCCAATTAACACAAGAATAAATATATTTGAAAAAGATACTAAAATACATTATCAAGATTATGATAAAAGTGAAAACTTCTTTTATTTAAACGAGGTAGAGAAGTATGATGTATGGAAAAGAACTATAGAAGAGATAGAAACTAATATAGAAAATATTGATGAAGAGTATAGATGCATGTATAAAGAGGATATATTAAATGCAATAGAAAATATCTGTCCAAAAGATATGTATTATGTAAACATCTATTATGAGAATAGAGAAAATGAACAGCTTAGGTTTTTATCAAAAGAGTACTTAGACCAAAAGCCTGACTACGGCTCTAGTACATCGGCTATATTTTGGAGCTGTGACAATAAAAAATCAATTAATGGATACACGCAATATACAGAAGGATTACAACCAGTTGAAAAAGATTTTGATGGTAATTTAGAAATAGAGTTATTCTCAAAATATACAAAAATACCTAAAGAAACAATATCATTTATATTATAGATAAAAGCTCTAAGTCATGATTAATGACATAGGGCTTAAATTTATGTAGTTAAAGTTAAGGTGAAAAACCTTTATTTGTGTCTAAAATATTGATATAGATCCAACATAACTAGTATAAAATAATAAGTTTATGGTACAATTAAAATATACTAAAGAAAAAGAACACTAATTGATTTATGATGAAAAGATTAAGAAAGGAGTGTATCGATGGCAATTTATCTAAATACAGATAAATCTTTGGAAAATTTTAAACAACTAACTAATGGAAAATATTTTGTTGATAAGACTTTAATTATAGATGGAATAAATAAAAAAATAAATACAGTTGATAAATATTTGTGTGTTACAAGGCCAAGAAGATTTGGAAAGTCATCTATTGCTGAAATGTTAACATCATACTATTCTAAGGCAATAAAATCAGATATTATATTTGAAAACTTAAAAATATCTAAATGTGAAAGTTATAGACAACATTTAAATAAGTATAATTTAATTAAAATTGATTTTTCCGATTTAAACTCAAAAAATTATGAAGAATATATAGGAAAAATAATTACTAATTTAAAAGCAGAAGTGCTAGAGTTTTTTCCTAATATAAAAGTCAGAGATAATTATGATTTATGGGATATTTTATATGAAACTAAAGAAAAATTTGTATTTATATTAGATGAATGGGATTTTATCTTTAACAAAGAATTATTCACAGACAAACATGAAGAATATTTGGAGTTTTTAAGAAATTTACTAAAAGATAAATCATATGTAGCATTAGCTTATATGACAGGGATACTACCAATAAAAAAATATTCATCAGGATCAGCATTAAACATGTTTGATGAATATACATTTTTAAAAGATAGAGTATATGAAGAGTATTTTGGTTTTACAGATGAAGAGGTAAAAAAATTATGTAATAAAAATAATGAGATAGATTTTAAAGAGTTAGAAACTTGGTATAATGGATATATGACAGCTACAGGGCTTAAAGTATATAATCCGAGATCTGTAGTCAAAGCATTAAATAATAATTACTGCGAAAGTTATTGGACAAATACTGGTAAGATGGATGAAGTACTAGAATATCTAAAGTACAATATTCATGATGTAAGAGATGATGTAGTAAAAATGGTTAACAATGAAGAGGTTAGAGTAAATATTAGAGAAGAGTTTAGGGCAGGTCAAGAACAACCAAAAACAAGAATGGAAATTTATTCTGCAATGATAGTTCTTGGATTTTTATCTTATCACAACGGAAAAGTTAAAATACCTAATAAAGAATTAATGTTTGAATTTGAAAAAGCAATATCAAACGATAGTTTTGAAGAAGTCTCACAAATAATAAAAAGATCAGAAGAGATGCTAGAAGCGACAATTAGTTGATAGTGCTTTAAATCAAATAAAAGAAAAAGAGTATGCTATGAAGTTTAAGAAAGAATATAAGGGTAGAGATGTATTAGGGGTAGCTATTTGCTATGATTCAAAATCTAAAGAGCATAGTTGTAAAATAGAAATACTATAACTATAATAAGTGGGGTCCTA
The DNA here is from genome assembly GCF_051659545.1 of Romboutsia sp. Taxonomy (GTDB): domain Bacteria; phylum Bacillota; class Clostridia; order Peptostreptococcales; family Peptostreptococcaceae; genus JBOFOR01. Next base: position 6,243 of record NZ_JBOFOR010000181.1, read on the forward strand.
AAGGGCTCCATTTCGTTTACTAAACATTAA
>NZ_JBOFOR010000182.1:0-21168 GCF_051659545.1 Romboutsia sp.
ACAAATTTGCTAGTTGATTATATTTTAATCCACCGAAATACTTAACTACATTGGCGATAGCCATTCGCTTTTCCTTGCCAGATAAATTTTCTAATAATATTGGTATTATTTCATTGAAGTTTTCTTTATTTTGATGTAATATATAAAAATACCCTTTCTCAAGAAGTTGGATTACTAGTTGTAGTAAACTTATTAAACCATTTTTCTTGACGAAAGGGTATTATTTTTTTTGCAAAAAAGACATTTTATTTCTTGGACGTACCTTAAGCTTATTTTTTTGTTTAAATATTTTTAATTACTTGTAAAGTGGTGTATATCTTATATAAGGGGATTCTATTACTATACTAACTTGTGACGTAGTTGAAGTATTTTGCTCACTTTAGTATTTTTTATCTTCAAGTATTCTTTTTTGATTTATCTTTCTTATAATAAAATAAGTAATACACATCGATATAACTGCTCCTGTAGTATCTATCAAAACATCTCTTAATTCACCACTTCTTCCAGGTATAAATAATTGATGAAACTCATCTGTACAAGCATATATAAATGCTACTAATATAGATTTTATACATATATTTTTTAAATTTATTTTTAAATTATATATGCTAAAAAAGCATAACACTGACATTATAGCATATGAAAACATATGCGCTCCTTTTCTAACTATAACTGTTGCAGTTCCTTTTTCTATCATAGCATCTATTACATTTCCTACTATTGGTAGCGTACTTAACATATTTATAGTACTATTTGATTGTTCTGTTGATACAGTTGCAGGTTGATTTGACATATAAAATATCATTGTCATCCATAGTATTGTTAATACAACAAATATTTTCTTTCTCATATTCACCTCCACTATTTTTCTATTGATTTTATAATTATATCATATATTAAAATAGTCTCAATAAAGTAATTAATACTATAGAAAATTGTTAAGCTAATAATATTGTATCAAGTTTCCAATTAAAAATAAGGAATCAATAAAGACGTAGGCAAGTTTTGCATACGTCTTATTTATTAAACTATTTATTTTGTTTATATGATCGTTTTTTTATGCCTACTGTAGTAGGTATTTTATTTTTTTAATAAGTATTATGAAAATATTAACTTAAAGCTCTATCTTTTTTACCTTCTTTACGCTCTTTAGCATATTCAGCTACAGCAGTAAATAAAACATCTGTTGAAGAATTAAGTGCAGTTTCACAAGAGTCTTGTATAACCCCAACTATAAACCCAACCCCAACTACTTGCATAGCTATTTCATTTGGTATACCAAATAAACTACAAGCTAGTGGTACTAATAATAAAGATCCTCCAGCAACTCCAGATGCGCCACAAGCACTAACAGTAGCTAATACACTTAGTATTATAGCTGTTGGTATATCAACACTTATTTGTAAAGTATTCGCTGCAGCTAGTGATAATACAGCTATTGTTATTGCTGCTCCAGCCATATTTATAGTAGCTCCAAGTGGTATAGATACTGAATATGTATCTTCATCTAATCCTAGTTCCTTGCATATTCCCATATTTACTGGTATATTTGCTGCAGAACTACGAGTGAAAAATGCTGTTATTCCACTATCTCTTAAACATTTAAATACTAATGGATATGGATTTCTTCTCATTCCTATAAATGCAATTATTGGATTTACTACTAATGCAACAAATACCATACATCCAACTAATAACACTATTAATTGTCCATAGCTAAGTAATGATTCTATACCAGATTCAGATATAGTATTAAATACAAGACCCATTATACCAAAAGGTGCAAAACTTATTACCCATTTAACAACTTGAGATACTGCATCTGATGCGCTTGTTAAAATACTCTTAGTTGACTGCGGTGCACTTTTTAATGCTAGTCCAAATACTAATGCCCAAGCTAATATACCTATGTAGTTTGCTGTAGCAAGAGCATCAACTGGATTACTTACTACGTTCATTAATAAAGTTGTTAACACTTCTCCTACTCCACCTGGAGGTGCTAAGTCTCCTCCTCCTGCTGATGCTGCTAAGTCTAATGTCATTGGGAATAAGAAACTACCAATTACAGCTACAACTCCAGCTGAAAACGTTCCCATAAGGTATAAAGCTATAATTGATTTCATATTTGTTTTCTTGCCTTCTTTGTGTTGAGATATTGCAGACATTACTAAGAAGAATACTAATATTGGTGCTATTCCCTTTAATGCACCTACAAATAATGATCCTAACATTGCTATTGGTGTAAATTGTGGAACTGCTAATCCTAGCATTATACCTATAATTAGACCTATAATAATTCTTTGTACCAAACTAGTATCATTCCATTTCTTTAACAATTCTTTCATTTCATTAAGCCCCCTGTTTTTTGAATTATATATAATTACAACTAAATTCTACCATCTTCTACATGATATGTTGTTAAGAAATTGTTAAGTTTCGCGCTTTTTAATTAATTTAACATGGAATTAACTTTTGTATAATTAAATAGTTCAACTTTAATAGAATCTAAATTATCTTCTATGAACTATTTTTGATAATTCTTTTCCCGTTTCAGTAGCTGATATGCCGCCTCTTGCTGTTTCCTTAAAGTCTGAATGCATTGCTATTCCAACCTGATGAATTCCTTTTAGAACAAGGTGATTCAACTAATCCTGCTCCTGTTAAAAGTCCTTTTATCATTTCTTCTATAGTTCAACCTGTATTTTTTATTTCATCTAGTAAAACAATTTCAGATATAGGAAGATTTTTTTCATCACAAAGTTCTAATAGTTCTTTTGCATTATTATACATTTGTTTCACCTTCCTTCACTGGATTAATTTTTATTACAGAAATCATAGGCTCTAAAGCTTTTATTTTATCTATTAAATTATCACTTGCTATACTATCTATTTCTACAATCATACTTGCTTCTTTGCCTTTGGTATTTCTTGAAACTACCATTGTTGCAATATTTATATTCTCATCTGATAGTATTCTAGCTACAGAGCTTATTACACCTTTTACGTCTTTATGTGGCGTTATTATTGTATAATATTCTCCTGTAAATTGAACATTAAATCCATTTATTTCAGTTATAATAACTGAACCTCCACCAATTGATGACCCTACTACTATTGTGATTTCTACATTTATATCTTCAATTTCAAAGTTAACTGTATTTGGATGAACTAATCCTAATTCAACTAGAATAAATTCATAGCCTATATTTTCATTAATTGTCAATGATATTTCTCTATTATGATTTTTTGTTTACTTATACTTCTTTATTTTTATCTATTATACATTATATTTTATTTTTACTCTTCTAAGGTTCATTATTAACGAAAATATTATGGTAGAGTAAGCTGCAAAACTTCTAAAATACTCACCTATAGCTGCATTAGAAAACAAATTTTGACCAGCCAATGTAGATACTATAAACAATGCATGAAATAGTACTACTCCAACAAATGCATTTTTTAAGTTAGCCTTTGCTAGAGTTGCTCCACCTTCCAATAAAGATGCACAGGCAAATATATCTACATTTAAATGACCCGTATAAACATTTAGTGCTCCTATATCAAATATAAACATTAACTGCCTAACAGATGCTAAAACCGTTGATATTGCTATAGAATATCTTCTACACTTATCTACCTCTATACCTAAAGAATATGCAGTAGACATACTTTCTGCGATAGCCCTTAACTTAACTCCTAACTTTGAATTAGTAATATATATTATAAATAGGTTCCCAATAAACCTATCACTATACTTGTAAAGACTTTCAAGTTCTTTATGTGTCATTCTACCTTTACATAAAGGCTCTATTATTAAATTACCTTGTCTATCTAAAGCAGTTGCAACACAAATCTGCTCCTTAGATATACCTCTCTTTTTAATCTCTTTACCTCTTTTACGAGATTTTCTTGTAGCATATTTAAGCCACTTATCTAAAGATTTTTTACTTCTATATGTCGCAGAGTTTGTAAAATCAGTAAAAGTCTTTCTACAATCTTTACAGATATATCTTTATTTCACCTTTATGTATATCTATGTTAATATTTTTATAAACTTTATTTCTATCATATACAGTTATATTTTTAAAGCTTATTATATTTTCACCTTGATTATTTGACATATACTTTTCACACTTTAAAGCCTTATTAACTTTTTTTCCTATCATATCTACAGCTATATTTTCTATGTTAAACTGTAATTTATTGTAGGAGAAACTACCTCTGAATCTCTGAAAACAGTTACTCTGTCACATATAGATATTACTTCATCTAATCTATGTGATACAAATATTATAGATATTCCCTTCCTTGGCAATTTTTTCACTTATCATTTTATTCATCTTATCAAAGTTTTGAGAATCTTCTTTATTTATTTCTAAATTTAATACAGTTGGATAAGCCTGAGTTGGAGTTGGACAACATTGCTCTGCAACTATATATTTTAATTTTAAAGCTTCATCAATTATTACGTCATACATTGGACAATTAGAGCCAAATATATTTGTATCTGGTCCGTATTTTTGTATTTGTCTAGGTATATCTTCTCTTAAAAACTGCTTCATTTGAGCTACACCTGAACCATTTTGTGGATCTGGTGTCATCACTTCAACGAAGTTTATACCTAATTCTTCACAAGTTTTTTTCATTTTATCAAGTCTCTTAGAAACACTTTCTTTTGATAAGTGTGTTGGGAAAGAATAATGAATAAATGTTTTTGCTCCCATTTCTTGAGCTTCTTTGACTATTGTTTCTCCTCTTTTTTCCCAGTTAGTGTCTAAGTTTAAATCTATGTACTTGCTCATCATATCTGGGTTATCCCATATTGGAGCTGTTACTGTAATTATATCAGATCTTTTTTCTTTTATTTGTTGAAGAGCTGGTAATAATCCTGATTGGCCTGATACTACAACTATAGCCTTCATATCTTTATCGTCTGCTAAACTTACTATTTGGCTTATTGCCGTTTCTATTTCTGCATTGAAGTTTTCTGGCAAAGTAACGAGCTTTACTATACCTGGATATTTTTCAGTCATATTTTGAGCTGCTCTAAATTCATCTTCCCTAAAATATCAATAATTATGACACAATATAATACTATATGTATTCTTATTTTTTGTACAATAAAAAAAACAATTATAGATATGTCTTGTATAGCTTTTATCTATATATTGAGATAATTTGCTTTATTAAACAATAAAATACTTATTGATATAATTAATAATCCTAAGAGTAAAGTTATTAACAAAGAATTAAAGTTCAATTTTATTGAAAAAGAAACTACTTAAACTAAAAACTTCCAAGCCCATTTTTAGCTTGGAAGTTTTAGTATTTTAATCTTCTTCATTTAAGATACTTCTATAATCACCCATTAACTGATTAATCAAATATAACATATTAGTCAATTTTTCTTTAGAAACATCTAGTTTATCTTGTAGGTTATTAATAAATTGTCTCTCTAAAGAATCATATTTATTATCACTCATTATTAAAGTAGCTATCTCAAATAAAATAATGTATACTTCTTGTTGTGAACTATTTTCTTTTATCTCTTGTATTAGTGTATTTATATCAGTATTTATTTCTATTTTATAATCATCTATACCCATTGCCTTACTCTGTGCAATTATTATATCTTCATGATCCTTAGCTAGGTCATTGTTTAATAGTGCTGCATGAGTGCTTAATTGTAAAAATAACATTCTATTATCTTGACTTATTTTACTTAAAAACATAGTATTTTCCCCTTAATCGAGTATTTTCAGCTTAATGCTTATTATACTCCTTATTCCAATTAATTACACAAAAAAATAAGAGAAGGTAGTCAACTTTACTAATTAATAAAATTACTCTATCTTATAAAATAATTTATTAATTCTGATTTTCGTTTGTTTTGATAAAATATATAATTAACTGCTTTAAACATCTTGTATCAACTTTAAACTTTCCAATGTAAATATATGCAATATATGTTTAACAACGAATTATATCTACATAACTATTGAAAATATTACAGCAAATCTAATGTACCATATTATTGAAATGTACTTTAATATTCTTGTGGGTATATCGCTTTTGCCATTTCCTTTAATGCTGTTATTATTTTATGAGATGGTCTTGATGAAGCATTTTTATTTATAAAGTAAACTTGATTTTCTTTTACTGCCCTTATATTTTCCCAACCTTTACGAGATTTTATTTCTTCTGTAGGACTTTTTACATAATCAACATTAGTTAATATTATATCTGGATTTGCATCTAGTACTGCTTCCTCACTTGGAGATATCCATGATTTTTCATTTGCAAATATATTTTCAGCTCCCACTAACTCTATCATTTCATTTAAGAATGTTGAGTTTCCAAAACTATATAACGTAGGTGCAGGACCTATTTCAAAGTATACTTTTTTCTTATTAGTAATAGTTTTTCCTATTTGAGCAATTTCATCAACTTGCTTTTTCATATTTTCAACTATTTTTTCACCTTTATTAGTAGTATTTGTAATCTTTGAAATAAACATTGTATCATCATAAATCCCTTGTATACTGTCACTGCTTGGTATGTAGAATACACTTATTCCAGCTTCTTTTAATACTTTGAATGGATCTCCACTATTTCCAGTTTTATTGTGTCCTGATGCTATTATCATATCTGGCTCTAGGGCTATTATTGCTTCTGCATCTGGGTTAGAAAAATCTATAAACTCTATATCCTTTGGTAATCCCTCAACATCAGAAGAATAAGTATCTACTGCCACTAATTTATCAGCTAAACCTAGTTCTACTAAAACTTCTGTATTTGATGGTGCTGTAGATACAATCTTTTCAATTTTTTTTGGAAGTATAACCTCATTGCCTTCCCTATCATTTACTTTTACTTCTTTCTGTGAGCAACCAACGCTAGCTAACATAACTACTAATATTGTTGCTAATATTAATTTTAACTTCTTCTTCATATTTTTCTCCTTATTTATAATTTCTGCTTACAAATTCAGTTTCATCTACTTTTTCATCTTTATTTAGTTTCAATGCTAGTATGAAAAAATATCCTGAAAATAAGTTTGCAAAGTCAAATAATATTTCATCTACAGTGTTACCTTGTTCTTTGTGTCTATGTAGTAATCTAACAAGTGCCTTAAATTTAGTTCTAATAACATGTGCATAACTTGCACTTATACACCCTTGTGGTACTACAAATTTATCAATTCTATCTTTTATTTCTTCTTGATAAATGTTAGTTCTATTTTCTAACCACAGTAATTCTTCTTTTGTTACACTTACCTTTGTTCTTAATGATGCATTCATATGGTATACTAAATCATTAATTTGGGTTAGTTCATTTTTTAACTCTTCATTGTTTACAAACGCTCTAAGTAATCCTATTGTGCTAGATATTTCATCTGTAAATATTTCATAATCACATCTTAAATCATTAGAGTTGTCATATAAAAATGGATATGCTAAGTATTTTGACATAATTTAATCCTTTCTTCTTAATATTATTGAAATATAAAAAACACACTACAAGAGTGTGTTTGAATTAATAGACCTATTCTATTCGCTTTATACCCCACCCTCAGAAGGTAACTGCTTTTTAATATTGGCAGGTATCCCGGCTCAACTTCATCCTACATCTCACCTTCCTGATTAATCAGTGGTATATTGAGAGTTCGTCAGTTTTACGGTTACTGGGGTAGCTTAAAATTTTCATCTAATTCCCTATTAAGTCTGTAAAGACACCTAATACTAATTTATATTATTTTTTAGTTGTATTTCGAATTATATAGTATATTTTTACAAAATTCAACATTTTTTTTATTTTTTACCTTTTATTTTACTGTTTATTTTTATATAAAAGAATATTTTGATATAGATAATAACAATAGTTATAAAACAGTATTAAATAAAATCAATGTAATGTAATGAGTGATAGAGATAAAAATTCAAAAGTTATAGACTCTTTACCTAAAGGTTGTAAAGTTCAAGTTATAGACTCAAAATTTGACTGGCTAAAGATTGAATATAATGGTAAAATCGGCTATATTTCTGGAGTTTATGTAAAATAAGTTAGAATTATTTTAATAATAGGATATAATATTGAGTGCTTAATCTCTATTATTTTTCATCAATTTATTCCCTGTAAATCCAAATTATGCTATAATATAAGAGTATATAATATATATTCTAAGGGGGACAACTATGAATACTCAAAGACTTAATAGTGTCATTGAAAAAATGAAGCAAGATAACATTAATCAAATGTTAGTTACTGATCCAATATCTATATTTTACTTAACTGACAAAATGATTCATCCTGGTGAAAGACTACTTGCTTTATACTTAAACGTAAATAGCAACCATAAATTATTCATAAACGAATTATTTCCAGTACATGATGATTTAGGTGTTGAAAAGGTTTGGTTTACAGATATAGATGATGGAATAGAAATAATAACTCGCTATATAGAAAAGGACTCAACTATAGGAGTTGATAAAAATTGGCCTGCTAAATTCTTATTACGTTTAATGGAACTTAATAGTGACAATAAATTTGTAAACGCTTCTTACATAGTAGATACATTAAGAATGTATAAAGATGAAGAAGAGAAAGATTTAATGAGACAAGCTTCAGCTTTAAATGATGAAGCTATGAAAAGACTTAAAGAAACTCTAAACGAAGAAGTTACTGAAAAGCAACTAGTTGGAGAATTAACTAAGATATATGAAGAAATAGGTGCTGATGGATTTTCATTTGGTGCTATAATAGGATTCGGTGCTAATGGAGCTGATCCTCACGCTGAGCCAGGTAATGCTTATGTTAAAAAAGGTGATGCTGTAATATTTGATATAGGTTGTGTAAAAGACCACTACTGTTCTGATATGACTAGAACTATATTCTATAAAGAAGCTCCAGAAAAAGCTAAGGAAGTATTCAATATAGTACTTGAAGCTAACAAAAGAGCTATATCTTTAGTTAAGCCAGGTGTTAGATTCTGTGATATAGATTTAGCAGCTCGTGATTATATAACTGAAAAAGGATATGGTAAATACTTCACTCATAGAACTGGACATTCAATAGGTCTTGAAGTTCATGATATGGGAGATGTATCTTCAATAAATACTGATGTATTACAACCTGGAATGATATTCTCTGTTGAACCAGGAATATATTTACCTGGTGAGTTTGGTGTTAGAATAGAGGACTTAATCTTAGTTACTGAAGATGGATACGAAAACTTAAATAAACATGATAAAGAATTATGTATAATAGGATAATTTTTATATAATATAAATAATAAAGAGCTAATATTCAAATATTAGCTCTTTATTATTATGTAAATATAATATTTAATATAAAAAAACTCCTTTCTAGTATCTGATTATATTTATAATCATTGCCAGAAAAGAGTTTTTATTTTAATGTAATTTTATTTTGAATCGTATTCTACTCTTCAACAAGAGCATTAAGTTTTTTATCTAATCCCCATAATACTATACCACATACTATAACTATAGCTCCAACTATAGCGTAAGCAGGTGCAAAAGAGAATTTAGATAAGTATTCATATAAGTATCCGTAAGCTTTACCAGCTATGAATATTGCAAATGGCCATACTCCCAACATTAATCCAAGAATTTTAGCAGGAGAGAATTTACTAATAAATGAGTTACCAAGTGGAGAGAATACCATTTCCCCAACTGACATTAATATACCAACTGCTAATATCCACAATAAGCTTGCTTGTCCATCACCTCTAAGAACTTCAGCTAAAGCCATTACTGCGAAAGATGCCCCAAGAAGTAACATACCTAAAGCAGTTTTCTTGAACATACTTAAGTCTCCTTTAGGAGATGCAGCAAGTTTACCCCAAACCATAGCTAAGATTGGTCCAAGAACTATACAGCACAGTGCATTTAATGAATCAAACCAAGAAGATGGAACTTCAAAGTTTGCTATCATCCAGTTAGCTTTATTTGCTGTATCGAAGTCTGGTCCCCAGTGATATAATACTGGCATGTATGTTAAATACCAAACTACCCAGAATACTATAGAGAATGTAGTAACAAGAAGTATTGCACCAACTCTCATTTTTTCCTTTTTAGTTAAAGGTGAACTATCATTTGTTGTAGCATTTTTGTTATTTTTAGTACTTTCTTCATTAACTTTAAAAGGCTTTTTACCTACTTCGCCAAATGAAGCTTTACCACCTACAATAAACCAAGCTGTATCTAAGAACAATAGTATAGCACATATTAAGAATGTACCACTAAATCCTATTGTAGAATAAGCTATGAAAGAAACGAAAGTAGTTCCTATGAAAGCACCTATGTTAACAAATGAATATTGTAAACTGAAAGCTCCATCAAGATCTTCTTTATTATCGAACAGTCTTCCGTTTATTCCAGATATATTACCTTTAAATAAGCCAGTACCTACAGATATAAGTATTATCATTCCCCATACTAAAGCAGGAGAAGATTGAAGAGATGCTTGCCATCCACACATATACCCTAGACCCATAAGAACAGTTCCTATAGGAACACATAATCTTGGACTTAACCATTTATCTGCAATTAACCCTCCAACAATAGGAGTTAAGTAAGTAAATGCAACTAAGTTTGCAGTCATTTTTGCACCGTCAGCAGGTGTAAGACCTAGACCACCAGAAGCAACAGAAGCAACTATAAATATTGCTATTAGCCACTTAGAAGAGTAGAACGCCATACGCTCAATCATAAAAGATATTGAACATACATAAAATCCAAAAGGATATTTCTTTTTGTCTTTCGCTTGAATTTCCATAATTTCCCCCTAGTATATTGTTTTTGATATTCACATAGCACAATTTTTATTATGTGAATTGAATTGTATGTATTTTAAAATTAATAAGTTAACTATAATATAAAAATAGAGTTCCCCAAGATGCCTGTTTAATCATCTTGGGAAAACTTCCTTTAAAGTCTTAAAAGTCATAATGTCAATTATAATATTTATTTTTTATTTAGTTTCTTCTACCTTTTTACTTTTCATAGCTGCTTTTAACATTGTGAATGAAGTGTATGCTATAACTATAATTACAAGTCCTTTTAATAAATCCATTGGCATACTACTTACTCCAAACGCTGCAACGAAAACACCTATAGCACCAAATATTGTTATCATAAGTGAAGCTTTTTTTGCATATGCTTGCTCTTTTATGAATTTAGTACTTGCTATTGGCATTAATAATGCACAAGATCCCATCATTATAGGAAATGCTACTTTTGGAGACATTCCTAAGAAATAAACTAAAGCCATACATGGAGCATAAAGTCCAACCCCTGCAGTCATAAGTGCACCTAATATAAAATTACCTATTATTCCTATAACTAATGCAATTCCTGTAAGACCAATTGCTTCTCCACCTATAGGCATTAAGTTTATAGCTGGATGACTTAAAAACATTAATATTGCAGTAATAGCAAGCGCTACTCCCATTATTAATTGTATCTTTTTTTCATCTGCTTTAGCTATTATACCTGCTCCAATATAAGACCCTACTACAGCTGCTCCTATTAAACATATTAATGTTAATGAATCAACTTCTATTACAGTTGTAAATATAAATGCTTCTATAACTACTGGTATAGTGTGAGCTACATTTAAAGTACCTGGAATTTGCTTATCTGGTATATTTAATTTAAGAGCCTTTGATAGCGCTACTGTTGGAGCAAATGATCCTATTCCTAATGTATCAAAAAAGTCAGTTACAAATCCAACAATACCTGATTTTACAGCACTTTGTTCTTCTAGATTGCCTTCTTTACTTGCTTTTACATAGTCTTTAGCAAATACCGCTGTAAATATGCCTGTAAATACAAGTAAAAGACCTCTAAGTAAATTTAACATAATTTTCCCCCCTTTATATTTTTTGATTTCTAATAGTATAAAAATAATTAAGTTACCTTATTACTATTCAACATTTATGTACTTTCTTACTATTTAAGTATAAACCCATATTTAAGTGGATCTTCAGGATCTATTACAAAATGATTAAATCCAGTTATATATGCAGTTCCTGATATTTTAGGTATTATTGCATCATATTCTCCAACTTTATCAGTCCCTACTACTTCTCCCTTAAATAAAGTTCCTAATATACTCTCATATACGAACTTTTCGCCTTCTTTTAACTCTCCTTTTGCATACAATGTTGCTAATTTAGCACTTGTTCCTGTTCCGCATGGAGATCTATCTACTTGCCCTTGTCCAAATATAACTACATTCTTATATGTAGCTTCTGGGTGAGTTGGTGCATCATATATTTCTACTAAGTCTACTGTTTTTATGTGTTCTAATGTAGGATGTTTTATTTCTATTGTTTCATTTATTACATCTCTAAGCTTTAATCCTATTTCAGTTAATTTTGATGTATTTTCTGGCTTTATTTCAACACCTAATTGTTTTGCGTGAACTATTGCAAAGAAACTTCCTCCAAATGATATATCAAACTTAACTTTTCCTATTTCAGGTAATTCAACTTCAAGATCTTTTTTATATAAAAATGCCGGAACATTTACAAATGATACTTCTTTAACTTTTCCATTTGTAACTATTGCCTCTGCTTTAATTATTCCTGCTGGAGTATCTAAAACTACATTTGTCATAGGCTCCATTTGATCTACCATTCCTGTTTCAATAGCTGCTGTTACAGCACCTATTGTTCCATGGCCACACATATTTAAGTATCCGCCACCATCCATAAAGATTACTCCTAAATCAGCTTCCTCGCTGCAAGGCTGTGTTAATACAGATCCAAACATATCGTTATGTCCTCTTGGCTCTAACATTATAGCAGTTCTTATGTGGTCTAAATTTCCTTCTAAATACTCTTTCTTTTCTGCCATAGTATTACCTTTTATTGCTGGTATTCCACCTGTTACAATTCTTGTTGGTTCCCCCATTGTATGAGAATCTATTGCTTGAATACTTCTGTTTATTTTCATATTAATTTCCCCCAATCAGTATGTTTATTTATTTCTCATCTTTAACTTTAAAAATGCTAATGCTTTTTTTGCATCTATGTAGTTCACTGTATTTTCACCTACTACTTGAGTCTCAATACCTTCAGATGATTTGTTAAAGTCAACAATTGTATCCATATACTTATTAGTAACTACAAACTTAGCTTGCTTACCTACAAAGCTTAGTCCTACTACTGGAATATCTCTTTTCCCTATTTCTTCTATAGTATTCGCGTAGTCTACATGTGAATTTCCCCATCCATCTACTGATATAATAGCACCATCAACTCTCATTGATTCTAGCCATGCAGCTGTTCTTTGGCCAACAAAGTATTTTTCTTTGTTATCCTGAGGTGTTCCAACAACTACTATTCCAACTAAGTCTATGTCTTGGTCTGAGCCAACTATATCTAATAGAGGATCTCTAAAATGATGCAGTGTAGTTTCCTTTGTTGATGGTCCAATTCCCATATTATTACCTTCCTTTCTAAGTCATAGATCTTAATGCTCCATCTCTGTACTCATTAGGTGATATAATCATTGGAACATTTTTTATATCTATGATAGACACTCCTCCTAATAATCCACTTGGTTCATTAGAAAATAATTGATTATCATACATTGCACCTTGACCTGCTATTTGTTTTACTATGACAACTTTTTTAGCGCCTTCTCTTACTTTATCAAAAAACTCATTTACTTCAGTAGCTTTTCTTGCATCTGCTTCTTTTAGCTCTTCTCTTATTTCTTGAATAAACATATCACAGTACTTGAATGCTTCTAATGGTACTTTTCTTTCATATGGAATTCCACCCTTTAACGTTATATCTACATGTATTATATAATCGCTTTCCTTTGGAGTTCCACTCATTCCATAGCATATCTGATTCGATAAAATACCCTCTGATGATCCAAATTCATGCATCTGATTTTTATCTTCATCAGCACCTGTAAGTACAACATATACTCCAGTTAAGGTGTGCGTTATGCCTTCACCTAACTGACCTAATACCTTTGTCGATATTGGAATTATATCCATTATAGTATTAGTTTCAATACTATGTTGATTAGGCTTTATTATATTAATATTCACATTTACTATCAGTTCACTTGCATTTATATATTCCTCTAAACTTTGTTTTTTTATTAACAGTTTACCTTCTTCTAGCTTGGTTTTTTCTCCAAATGAAACATCTTTTATATGAAAAGATTTTATCAGTAATCTTCTTAATATTTTTTCTTTCATAATTATAAGTATATCCCCTCTATTATATATAGAGGGGCTTTTATTAGATATGAGCTACGTACTCATATGGTAGTGGTATTATTTTTCCAGCTGAAGGTATTTCTATTAACTTATTTAAAGTATCTCTTAATATTGCTGTTTGCATTTGTATATCATTTGGTGCACCTGCATTAGCTCCCATTGGAACTAGTGGAGCAACTGCTCTTGGAGTACCATTTTGTCTTACTACTGGTGGTAATGCTGCTACTATTATCGTAGGAATCCCCGATTCCTCTATCGCTCTCTGTACTATTACAGCAGAACGGTGACAAGTACCTCAGCCAGCTGTTAAGACTACAGCGTCTACTCCTTCTTCCTTAAGCTTTTGAGCAATTTGTGGACCCGTTTCATTTATAAACTTTTCTTGGTCTCCACCACCACCCATAAATCCAAAGTGCAGAGGTGCTACTTCTTTTATAAATCCTTCCTCAGCTAATTCTCTTAATCTATCTATTGGGAACATACAGTTTATATCTTTGTTTACATCCCCATTATCATATCCACCATGAGATACCATCATGTCTGATACAGGTGCATCTCCTGGTATTTCTCTGTATGTAAAATCTCCTGCTAAATTAAATTTCTTATCACTCTTTAAGTGTACACCTGCTGCTGTTGCTAAAGCTACTTTCATATCTTTAAGTTCTTTAGTAACAGGAGTCCATACTGGAGGAGGTGTTATTGGAACAAATATTTCTGATTGTAATCCTTTAACTGCTGTTAAGCTCATATTCATCTATCCTTTCGTTAATTATTTATTGTTATTTTTGTTATTTCTTTCTATTACGTCTAAATACTTTTGGTTTGGTTCTTTAGCTAAGACTTCTGGGTATGACATAACAAATCCTACTTCTTGACCTAACTCTAATTCATAATCTGATATTAGCATTCTCTTAGGTATTTTGAATTGTCCTAGCCTACCTTTTAAATCTATAGTTACTCCACCATCAGTTAATTCAACTATTACACCTTCATACATTCTTTCTGTTGAGATATATTTAAGTCTATCCATGTAGTTCTCTCCTTTATATGCAAGGTTTATTTTTCGTACTTTTCTTTTCTCTTTTCACTCATTGGAAGACTTTGCTCATTTTCAACAAGTTCTACCTTTTTACCTGTTTCTTTTTCAATTAAGTCTATATTATTTAACTTAACATTGCTATTCCATTTTCTTTCTGCTTCTTTTACTTCTTCACCATTCATTACAGACTTAAGCATAGCTAAAGATCTTATAGCATCTTCTTGGCAAAGAGTATTGTTTGATAACACTTCATTTTCTATACCGTACTTAGATTTATTGTTATCTACCATATACTTCATGTATTTATTTCCAACAACTAGAGCCCCTTGTACTGCACTGAATGACATTCCCACAACTGGTATATCTCTGCTTCCTATTTGTTCTATATGAGATGCAAAGTCTATATGGTTATTTCCAAATCCTTCTGTAGTTACTATAGCACCATCTACTCCCATAGCTTCTATCATCATACCTAATCTCTTAGATACATAGAACTTTTCAGCATTTACTTGTGGTGAACCTACAAATATAACACCTGCTAAATCTATTTCTTCATCATTCATAGCTTCTATTACTAATGGCTCTCTGAAGTAATGTCTTGAGTTTTCTTTAGATGCAGGCCCTATACAAGTAAGTGCATGTATACCACCATCTAATACTTCAAGTGGAGATAATACTACTGGAATGTTTCCTAAATCAACATTTGGTTTAGCTCCTATAGTTCCTACAGGCTCAACAGGTAATATTAAGTTATCATGCATTGCCCCTTGACCCATTATCTCTTTAATCACTACAACCTTTTTCTTTCCAGGTCTTCTATATTGAACTACTTCCTCTGTATCTACAACTAAAGATTCATCAGCTTTCTTTAATGCTTCTCTTATTTCACCAGTTATATGATCAGATGCCATATGAGCTGCTAAAGGTCCTGGTCTTTCCATATTACTTCCTGCTACTATAGTAACTTGAGTTTTTATGAATATATCTCCTTTATCTGGAGCTCCAGGTCTTCCCCACATTATATTTCCTTCAAGTTCTCCTTCTGATGAACCGAATTCTCCTATTTGAACTCCATTTTCATCAGTTCCAGTTACCATCATTATAACTCCATCTATAACTCTTGTTATACCAGTTCCTAGCTCGCCTTCTTCTTTCGTAGCTATTGGTTGAACATCCATTATAGTTTCGCTATACTCATGATATCTATCTGGTGTTATTATATCTATTTTCATATCAACTACTAGTTTTTGACTATCTACAGCTTCTTTACAAAGTTCTTCTGCATTTTTTAAGTATAATGTAGTTCCTTCTATTTTAGTTTCTTCACCAAATACTACATTTTCTATTTTAAAATGTTTTTTACTTAAACTTCTTAAAGCCTTAGCTTCTTTTATTTCTTCTTTAGCTTCTTCTTTAGTAGCAACTTGTTCATTAGTACTTGCTATTGTTTGAACTGGTGCTACACCCATTTGTGCTGCTATAGTTAAAGGTATTTCTAAATCAATGTTTCTACCTTCTCCTATATGTATCTTTATAGTTTGTCCACCTACTTGTTGAACAGGTGCTACTGGTGCTACAAACTCAACACTCTTTACACTTTCAGTCTTAGGTTCTACAGTTTCCTTAGTTTCTTCTTTTTGTGCTAATCCTTCTAGTACATCTCTTGTTAATGGTGTTAACGCATCTACAGTTTTAGTTAATTTAGCACCTAAAACTTCCCCTATTGTTAAGCATTCCGGTGAAATAGTTAACAATCCTGAATCCTCTAAATCTGCAAATATTACAGGATCTTCTAAATTTGATGGCTCTATTACTGTCCCTGCTTCAAATCTACAACAACATACTGCTGGATCATTAGCGTGAGACTTAGCTGTTTCTACAGTTATTGACATATCAAAAACCTCCTAATGTTATTTTTTTCTTCTATATATTCTATGTCCAGAGGCTCTTAGTACATGGTCTGTACTATGGTATACAGGCAATCCTAACCTAGGTGCCACTTGCATCACTGTATTAGTTCAATCTTCACAGTTCCCTATTAATACAGCCTCTGCCCCTTGACTTTTTAGCTTTAAAACTTTTTCAGCTTGACCAGGACACATTCCAGGCAAGTCACATCTATATCTTCCATTTACTTCTACCATTCTTTTACACTTTTCTTGTGCAACAACTTCTGCTCCCATTGATGAAGCTATCTCTTTTAATCTTTCCTCTTGAGCTCCACACTCGCAAGCTATTATTCCTAGCTTTCTGTGTTCCTGTGGAAACGGCATTGATACTAGTATTCCACCTAACGTTTTAGTTATAGGGTTTTCTTCTTCACCGTGAGTTCCTGTGAATGGACCTCCTAAAACTATCTCTCCGTATGGCTCTATGTATCCTCCACACTCATCTATAAGATATTTTATTGGTGTACCTATTGGCACTTCCATAAATATTTTCCCTTTATTTTCACAACCACTAACTCTTCCACCAATGGTTATATCCTTTGTGATGACAGGTTTTCTATCTTCTATTGCTTCAACTATTCTTTTTATAGTCTCAATATTAGATACGATAGCCTTAGCCTCACTTGGTAAACTTCCTGGTTTTAACTCAACTCCTAGCAGTTCCCTTATTATTACTCTTTCATCACCTGCTGGGTATATATCTGATATATATTTTATATGTATATTAGGTTCATTTTTACAAGCTTTACCTAATTTTATTAAAGCGTTCTTATGCTTCGGTTTTATAGCTATTATAGCTTCTTTCGCATTAGTTATCTCGAGCATATATTTTAATCCTCTGATTAATACTTCAGGATTTTGCTCTAAAACTTCCATATTATGACCTAAAACTGGTTCACATTCTGCTGCATTAGCTATTATATAACCTCCATCTATATTACCTTTTAATTTAATATGAGTTGGAAATCCTGCCCCTCCAGCACCTACTACACCAGCTTCTTCAATAGCCTCTAGGTAAGAATTTGTATCTTTTATTTTTAAAAATTCATTTGGTTGTTCTTTATCAGCCTTAATAAATACTGCATTTTCAGTTAAATCTATAACTTCACCATATACGCTAGAGTGTATATTAACTCCTAGACCCTGAGGCTCAGCTATTAATTGTCCCTTTTTTACTTTATGGCCCTTTTCTACTATTGCTTTGCAAGGTAAACCTATATGCTGCTTCAATTCAATTTTAAATACCACAGTTTCACCCCCTTTTATTTTATATATTATTTCTTTTTTTTATATTATTTCTTTACGCTATTTATTATAAGCAATTTGTGTGCCAACTTTGTTTTGTATTCATTTTATATATATTTATTTGTTGTTTTATTGATTTTTTCTATATATTTGGTGCATTTTTTTGTATTTTTGTTAATTTTTTTTGATTATTTTGTATATTTCGATATTACTTTGTCTAGTTTTATTAACTAAAGCGTCAATAATCCGACGCTTTTTCTTTTTTTATTTTTTGTTTTTTATTTTATGCACTGCTATTATTGCTTTCCATACAATATTAGGTTCTTTTTTATCAATCGACACATTTTCGTCACTTGTCAATTTTTCGTCATTGTTGTTTTAAAATAAAGATATGAGTATTTTTTAACAATCTATTTCATATTTATTAACCTTATAACAAAGAGTCGTTCTAGGAATGTTTAACATTTTAGATGCTTTAGTTTTGTTTCCTTTGCAGTGTTCTAGTGCTTTCTTTATTATTTTTTTTTCTAGTATTTCAGTTTCCTTTACTATATCAAAGCTTTCTTCATCCACATCTTCATCTGATTTTAGTATATTCTCTGGTAAATCATCTTTTTCTACAATAGTCCCTCTTGATAAAACAACTATGCTTTCTATTGTATTTTTTAGTTCTCTAATATTTCCCTTCCATTTATAGGATTTTAGCTTCCTCATAGCGTCTTTGCTTATATTTACCGTCGATTTATTATTTTGACTACAAACTTCTTCTAAGAATTTGTATATAAGAATTTCTAAATCTTCTTTTCTCTCTCTAAGAGGAGGAAGATTTATTTCTACGACATTTAGTCTATAATATAAATCTTCCCTAAATTCTCCTTTTTGCACAAGTTCTTGAAGATTCTTATTAGTTGCACAAATTACACGACAGTTTATTTTTATTAACTTTTCTCCACCTATTCTCCTTACTTCCTTCTCTTGTAATACTCTTAATAGTTTTGCTTGCATACTCAATGGCAATTCTCCTATTTCATCTAAAAAAACCGTTCCATTAGTTGCTAACTCAAATATACCCATTTTTCCCTTTTTATTTGCTCCTGTAAATGCACCCGCTTCATACCCAAAGAACTCACTTTCAAATAGTTCAGATGGTATAGCGCTACAGTTTATTGGTATAAATTGACCTTTTCTTTCACTATAATCATGTATAGCTCTTGAAAATACTTCCTTACCTGTTCCACTTTCTCCATATACTAATATGCTACTAGATGTTGTAGCTACTTTTTTAGCTATTTCTTTGCTTTTTTCTATTTTATAACTATTTCCAAGTATCTTGTCAAAACTACCTCTTGATAGATTTTTAACTTCATCTTGTAAGTACTTTAGTTTTTGATTGGTTTGTTCAAGTTTTTCTGATAATATTTTTGCCTCTGTCACATCTACCTCTGTACATACCACTCCCATAAATTCATTTTCAACAAACATAGGATTAGCATCTACTAAGCCATATTTACCTCCCTTTTTATTAGAGTAATAAATTTCATTCATATGAACTTTTTGCTTTAATACTCTTTCTGATATGGTATCTTTTAAAAATTCATTTATGTGATTTCCTACTATTTTATCCGATTTTATAGAATATCGTTCTTCCATAAATTTATTCCATAATATTACTATCCCATTTTTATTAATAGCACAAATACCTTCTTTTATTTCTCCCATTATATGTTTAAGAGTTATACCATAATCTTCAAGGTTCATATATAAGTGATCTCTAATGTGATTTTGATTTAGTACACCTATTATATTTTTATTTTCTAGAACAGGTAACAGACCTATATTATTTTTTATCATTATATCTCTGCATTTATCCAAGCTAGTATTTTTGTCTACATATATAACATCTTTTTTCATAAAATCTTCTATTATCATATTTTCCAGATCTGCATTTTCATCTTTTAAAAAGATACCCTGTATATCAGTCATAGATATTATGCCCTTTAACTCTTTTTGATTATTTGCTACTATTAATGTTTTTTGATTATTTATTGCCATTTGCAGTAATCCATGACTTAATCTTAATTCCTTATCAATAGTAGTAACTGTTTTTTCCATTACACCTTCAACTGTTTTTAAGTTAGGTATTGAAAACATTTTACTTCTCCCCTCATATTACAAACCACTCTTTTATAAAATATTTTTTAATAAAAAAAAGAACTTTTTTTCAAAAGTTCTTTTCACTGGCGGGAACGCGTAGGAATCGAACCTACCTAAGAAGCTATTAACCCCTCATACTAGTTTTGAAGACTAGAGGGAACACCAGAACCCATCCATTCCCATATTTTTATTTTATATTTCATATAATATCAGTATATTACATTTTTTTCAATAGTTTTTTTTATTTACGCCAAAAACTATATAATTATATCACAAAAGTACTCTAGAAATTCAATTTCTAGAGTACTTTTAAACTAACTTATATTAATTATGCTGCTACTTGTAATTCACTATCAGATTCTTCTTCTAATACATCTAACTTCTTAGCTACTATTTTAGTAGTACTAGCTTGTACTATAAGTGTTACTAATATAGTCATAAATACTACTGAAGATATTATTTCATATCCAGGTATCTTCATAGAAACTATTATCCCTGATAAAGCTGCTGGTA
>NZ_JBOFOR010000183.1:0-2146 GCF_051659545.1 Romboutsia sp.
TCGCTATATTATTTTATTGAGTTTGGGTAAAAATAGGGATTTAAGCATAACTAAAATAATTAAAGAAAAGCAGGAAGAAGCCCAAAAAAGAGAATTTTTTCAGGCTTCTTAATCATATGAACTTTTGACTGTGCAGTAAACATATTATTAATAGGAGTAGATGGGGAGAACCTAGATAAAGGAAATAGATCTGACTCGATGATAATACTAACTATAGATAGCAAAAACAAAGATATAAGATTAACCTCAATAGGAAGAGATACCTATGTAGACATACCTGGATATAGTACAGAAAAATTAAACCACTCTTATGCCTACGAAGGTCCACCTTTACTACTTGAAACTATAAATAAAAACTTCGGCATACCTATAGATAAGTACATAACAGTAAGTTTTAAATCTTTTATGGATATTGTTGATGAAATAGGAGGAATAGAAGTTAATATCGATTCTAAAAACATAGATATAATAAATAGTACTATAAATGAAACCTATTCTATTTATAATGAAGATAAAACTGCTGCGTCAATAAAGCTAATTAAAAATGGAGGAATACAGACCATAAATGGTTATCAAGCATTAGCATTTAGTAGAATTAGATATACAGACAATGGATATGCTAGAGACGGTAGACAAAGAGAAGTAATTTTGAGTGCATATAAGATGCTATTAAAACAAGATTTACCTACTATTAAAGAGGCTGTAAATATTATATTACATAATTGTAAAACGAATATAGCACCTTTAGAAATGGTACAAATAGGAATAAAAGCATATAATATGAAAGACAGTGGAATTGATCAACTAGAGTTTCCTATTGCCTCTCACAGGGAAGATATAATCAAAGGAGAAAAGGGATGGGTAACAGAATGGGATAAGGAGTATAATCAAAAAGAGTTGAAAAAATTTATCTATAATTATAAATAGAATTTATAAAGTAAATCAAATTAAGTTTTTAATAAGCTCATAAAATTATTTAGGGGCTTATTTTTTATGCTTAAATAAACTATACTACCTCAATGGAACAAAATAATAATAGATTATAGCGAATATACATAACTGGTATAGAAAGAATATTATACTTTAGTAGCATAAAAATAATTCTCGATAATGATTTGTATTAAGTTAAAAACTTATATCATATAATTAGATAACAACTAATAAAACATACTTATATTTAGTTATAAAGAATAATAAAAAAGTATATTTAGAAGCCATGAAGTATACTCTATATTTGGGCACTTAGAGTATATGGAGCAAGTAGTGCAACCCACTAAATATTTAGGCATTTTATTGGGGGGATAGATATGCAAACTATTGTAATTTCAGGATCATTAATAGTTAGAAAAGGTATAGTAGAAATATTATCAAAAGAAGAGTGTGTATCGAGTATAACAGAAAGTCATTTATATACAGACATTTACAAATCAAATTATGACTTAGTACTTATAGATTTAAATAAAAATAATAAAAAATATTTACATGATATACAAGAGATAAAATTAAAAGCTAATACGAAAATTGTTATACTAGATTTCTACGAAGACAGAGGATTGTTTTCACAATGTATGAAAGTAGGAGTAGATGGTTATATATTAGCTAATATAGATTCAGAAGATATCGGATATGCAGTAAAACAAGTATCTAGGGGAAAAAAATACTATGATGCAGACTTAATAGAAAATTATATAGCAAGAGGTAATTCAGAGTGTATAGAAGAACTAACAAAAAGAGAACATGAAATACTTATATGCATATCTAGAGGAAAGAGTAACCAAGAAATTTCAAAAGAACTATTTATAACTGAACACACCGTAAAAAAACACACTAGCAATATATTTGCAAAACTAAACTTGAAAGACAGAATGCAAGCAGCATTATATGCTAGAGAAAAAGGGATTGTGGATATCTAAGCCGTATTAAATAGACTATACATAATTATAATTATGTTATAGTCTATTTTCATGAAAACTACATAACATAAAACAAAAAAAGGAGTGAGTCAAATGAAAAACTTTAGAGATTTAGGAGGACACAAGTCCTCTGATGGAAGAATAATAAAAAAAGGTCTGTTCTTCAGATCAGCCCACATACAAGATTTAAACGAAGAAGATATAAATCTATTAAAACAACTAAAAATTAAACA
>NZ_JBOFOR010000184.1:0-5923 GCF_051659545.1 Romboutsia sp.
TGTTTTATCTCCTTATTATTATTTACTACTGACTCTATTATATAACATCTTTTTATGAAAATCAAAAATAACCTAACGGTAGGCTTACATCCTCCACCTCCTACGGTGAGGAAGAGGAATTTCGCCTTATTAGGTAAAATACTTGCTTTCTCTTAAGTTATGTATGTTTTTTAATCCTTTTTATACTGCTTGCAAATATGCATCCATACTATCTTGTTCATTTTTTAATATTGTGTAAGCTAATTTGTAGCCTTCATCTTTTAAATTATTTACTACAATACTATAAGCATTAAAATTACCTTTTATAGCCTTTATTACTAACTCCTCCTCCATGTTAAGCCTCCTTTCATATATTAGACTGACGAAAGTTAAAAAAAGTTATAAGTTTTTATTAAAATTTTTATTTTTTATGGATATTTAATTGATATATTATAAATTTTAGATTTGATTACATATGAAAAAAGACTATCATATAAATGATAGTCTTTAATTGGCGGAGAAGGAGGGATTCGAACCCTCGCACCAGTTACCCAGCCTATACCCTTAGCAGGGGTACCTCTTTAGCCACTTGAGTACTTCTCCTTATTTAATTCGTAATTTTATTATACAATGTAAGCATCATCTAGTCAATATATTTTATCTAAAAATTTACTTTTAATTTTAACACAGGAATTTACAATTGTTTTTCTAAATTGTAAATCCCTATTGTTTTGTTATATATGTTGATGACAATGAACGTGTTCTCCACTAAATCCATCTTCATGTATATGGTCCTGTCCCACTCCATTTACATGTTCATGAACATGCATATAAGATACTTGCACCTTATTATTTATAGGATTTTTACCTACATATGCATTAACTCCAAATACATCTTTTAATATTTTTGGTGTAATTACTTCTTCTATACTACCACGTTCTATAATTTTTCCATCTTTCATTACTATTAAGTAATCACAATACATTGCTGCTATATTCATATCATGTATTGCTGATAAGGTAGTTATGCCTAAACTTTTTACTAAATCCATTAGTTGTATTTGATATCCTATATCTAAATGATTTGTGGGTTCATCCAATACTAAAAAGTCTGTATTCTGAACTAATGCTCTCGCAATTAAGGTTCTTTGTTTTTCTCCTCCAGATAAATTAGAAAAGCTTCTATCTGAATAATCGCTAAGCCCCACTCTATGAAGCATGTTCTTTACCATTTCTAAGTCATCTATTGAATAGTCTTGAAATATAGATTTATATGGGTATCTACCCATTTTTACTATCTGCTCTACTGTAAAATCAAACTGAGTATTACTTTCTTGAGCTAGTACTGCAATTTCTTTTGCACAATCCTTCTCTTTCATATTTAATAGATTCTTGTTATCTATGGTTATTTCTCCACTTCCGGGTTTATATATTCTATATATATTTTTCAATAGTGTGGACTTACCTGAACCATTTGGACCAATAATTCCTACAAAGCTTCCTTTTTTTATTTCAAAAGAAATATCCTTCAATATTTGTTTATTATCTATGCTAAATTCTAAATTCTTCACCTTTAATTTGATCATTATTCATTGCCCCCAAAGGAATAATTTTTTATAGATATTAACCATAGGAAGAATGGACCTCCTATAAGAGATGTTATTATCCCTATTGGAATTTCTGTTGGTGGAAACAACCCTCTTGCTACTACATCTGACCAAATTAAAAATATTGCTCCTACTAATGTAGACAATACTATTAGTTTTTTGTGGTCACTCCCTGCTATACTTCTACAAATATGTGGTACTACTAATCCTATAAATCCTATAGCTCCTGTTATTGCAACTAAGGTAGAAGTAAGTAGTGTTGCCATTATTATTAAGATTGATTTTACTAATTTTATATTTATTCCTAGTATTATCGCATTATCGTCTCCTAGTAACATAATATCTAATGTTTTACTCATTATAAATGCAATTATACACACTATAACTAATGCTATAAAAGGAATTAATAATACCTCCCATTTAGCACCACCTAAACTTCCTATTGTCCAAAACAAGGCATTCTTTGCTTGGTTTGAGTTTTTAGCTCCATAAATTAATAAATTTGTAACTGCTGAAAATATTGTAGATATTGCCATTCCTGATAATACAAGTCTAGTTGTTGATGTACTTTTTCCCATAGATGTTCCTATAGCAAAAACTAAAATTCCTGATAACATAGAACCTACAAAAGCTCCTGCTGTTATGCTTGTTATTCCAAGTCCTGCTATTCCACCTAAAACTATAACTGCAACAGCACCACATGATGCACCAGAAGATATACCTAATATATAAGGTTCTGCTATTGGGTTCTTAGTTACACATTGCATAAGTACCCCACAAAGGGCTAATCCTGCACCACAAAGAGCTCCTAATATAACTCTAGGTAGCCTAATCTCCCATATAATATTTTCATACATCACATTCCAAGTTGGATTGAATATTTCATTTCCTGACATTTTGTTAAAAAATACTTTATATACTATATCTGGTTCTATATATGTACTCCCTATAGCTATTGCTGTTATTATTGTTATAACTAATAGTATAGATAAGCCTGCCGTCCATAGAATAAATTTTCTATTCTTAGATAAGTAAGTTTTATCTGCTACTGTAATATTCATTATTTATTTTCTCCATAAAAGTATCCATACATTTTTTCTATAACTTGAGCATTTCTAACTCCAGGAGATAAATCTGCTAAACCTACTACATATATTCTATTATTCTTTATAGCATCTACATTTTTAAGAGCAGGATGATTTTTTAAAAATTCTATTTTTTCTTCTGGTTTAGATCCTGCCATATAATCAGTTACTATTATTACTTCTGGATTTTTTGACACTATACTTTCCCAAGATACCTGAACATAGGCTTCTTTTTGATCTGAGAATATATTATTTCCACCTGCTAAGCTTATTAAATTGTTTGGTAATCCACTTCCTACTGCTATTGCATCATTTTCTCCTGCATCATAAACCATCATTTTTACTCTATCTTCATCTTTAACTTGTCCTAATTTATCTTGCACAGCTTTTATATCGCTCTTCATTTTGTTTACTACTTCTGTAGCTTTATCTTCAACTCCAAATATTTTTCCTAAAAGCATAAAATCCTCATATACAGTTTCTACTGTTGCATCTCCTGCTAAAGATTTGCAGGCAAAAGGTGTAATTCCATTTTGTATAAGTTCATCAGGTGCTCCTGTAGTCTGCTCTGTTATAGACATATCCCATCCACTTACAAAGTCTGCTCCAGTAGCCATAAATGCTTCTTTTGATATTGAGTGACCTTCTGCTATTTTTAATTCTGGTATTTTTTCATAGGCTTTTTTATACTCTGGTAGTATTGGATTATCTAAAAGTGCTGTACCTACCATTCTATCTTCTAGTCCTAAAGCTAATAACATCTCTGTCATAAATTGAGATAAAGTTACTGCTTTTTCTGATGGCTTTTCAACCTTAACTTCATATTCATTTGCTCCGTCTGAATATACAAATTGAACAGGTTTAAAGTTACTAGATTCAATTTTTGTTTCAGGTTTAGCATTATCTTTGTTATCTTCTTTACTTGAGCATCCCACTACACTTAAAGATATACCAGCTATTGCTAGTACAATTAAAAATCGCCTTAAACTTAGACTCTTATTCATCTTCTTCCTATCTCCTTTGTATATTTTAAAAGCCATGAAGGTAATATCTATACCTTCATGGCATCATTAATTGATTACATATGCTTTTTAGCTTCTAGTAACATTTCGTTAGCTTGTTTCATATATTCAATAGCTTTTTCTATATTATCTGCTGTTTCTTCTTTTCCTATAGCTCTAGCTTTTTCTACCCACTCTCTAAAGCCTTCTTCATGAGATTCATTATGATTTACCCAATGTACTAATAATATTTTTAAAGTCTTTTCATCTTTATTTTCTATACTTTCTCCATGAGAATGAGTATGTGTGTGGTCGTGTTCATGATGATCATGATCGTGGTCATGTCCATGATGGTATCTTAAAGTATCATTATTGAATATCATTTGTTTTCCCCCATTATTTTATATTAAATTCTTTTTTAATTACTTTGATACTATCCTTTATAAGCAAGGCTAGTGGTTTATTTTCCAATCCAACTAATTCTGTGTTTTCTGGCATAATAGGTAAAAGTATTTTCAAAGCTTCACAGTCTACTACTGCTTCGCTCATTTTAGAAGTTACTTCTCCCATCATAGAATTAGGCATTGCTACTGACATTGGCGCTACTACTATGTTTGCTTTTTTTACTGAAGTTACAATAGCATTTTCTCCTGTAGCACCTTTGTTTGCATGTGCCTTCATCATTGAACTGGTAGCAATAGAGTTTGTACCTAATGCATATATGTCTATATAACTCGGTAACTCATCTCTAAGATTAGATACTATTTGGGCTCCTATTCCTCCACCCATTCCATCTATAACTGCTATTATCATTTGTATTTCCCCTATTAGTTATTATTTGTTTTCTTTTATGATTATTTTATGATCCATTAATCTTATTTCTTTTATTTCTCCATCTACTATCTTTTGCTCTCCAAGTAAGTCAGTTAAATACACCTTTCCTTCAAAAGGATCTACACTAACTACATTATCCATTACTCTTTCAAGTCCTTCTTCTTTTAAAATATAAGCTGCTGATTCACACATATTATTTTCCCCCTATTTTTATGTAATAGCAAAAAAAGGTCTCTTCAGGTATTTCAATACACTAAAGAAACCTTCATGATTTCGTTTTTTTATTATTTTATTATAGTTTGAGTATAACACTTTCCTCTAGATAAAGTCAATCATATTCAACTCATTTATTGCCAGTTTTACCTCATCTTGGGTTAACATTCTTGAGTAATTATAGATTGTACTTCCAGGCCTTTCATTATAATAAGGTCTGTTACAATTTTTACATCCTCTTATCTCAAACGGGTGTCCTTTGTGTATATCTTTTTTGATTATATTATCTATTTTTATATTTTCTAAATACCCATCTTCAAAGTTAAAATCCTTTTCTAAATATCCTCTATCTATCATATAAGTCATAAGTTGCACTCTTCTATAACTTTCAATTGGTGGTTGACTTGTATTTTCCATTTTTGTACCTTTTACTGGAGTAAATGCAAATAAACTTACTGTTATATTATTATTCTTTAAGTATACATACAAATCGTATATATCTTTATGGGATTCACCCAATCCAACTATTATATGAGTACTTATTTTATTTTCATAAGTTTTAGCCATTTTAGTTACAAAGTTTAGTTTTTCTTCATAGTTATTGCCTTTTATTTCTTCATATAAAGTTTTGTTGGCAGCATCTATAGCAATACCTATTTTATCTACTCCTGCTGAAAAGAATTTTTGTATATCTTCATCTTTTTCAAGTTTTGCAGATAAAGATATTGGCATGTTTACATCATTTTTTATGAATTCTATAAATTCTTCAACCATGCTATGAGATTTTTCACTTGCCATTGATTGAATACATATTCTTTTTATATGTTCTCCCTTGTACTCTTTAAAAGCTTTAAGGATATCTTCTTTTGAGTATTCTGGCCAAATTACTCTAGATAATTTATCTCGTCTAGTGCTGCTTTCTGTTGATTGAGAGCAAAATGCACAATTATTATTACATTTATCTCCTATCATTACATATGCAGTTGTAGGAGGTATATCATTTTTGTTGTTTAATAGTCCTAATTCTATAGCTGTTCCTAAAGATAATCTAATCATATTACACAGCACTCCTTAGTCTCTGTTATAGTCATATTCATTTGTATTGCTTTATTCTTAGCGTCTCTAGATGGTAGAACTATTCTATTTACTCCGCACTTTAATGCTAGTTCATCTAATTCTTTTCTGTAAGGTCCCCTAGGTCTCA